>NZ_CAISIQ010000188.1 GCF_903885465.1 uncultured Nevskia sp. | reverse complement strand
GGCCGCGCCTGTGCTGCGGCGCCTGCTCAGGATTTAACGCGGTTCAGGCCACGCCGGCAATCGCAGCCCGCACCGACGTGTTCGTTCCTGTGCGGGCCGTCGATCAGGCGGCGCGATCAAAGGCCAGTGCGTCGTCGCGCAGTTCGACCTTGACCGTGTCGCCGGCTGCGAACCGGCCATCGAGAATGAGGCGCGCGAGCGGATTCTCGACCAGCGTCTGGATCGCGCGCTTCAGCGGCCTTGCGCCATACACCGGGTCGTAGCCGGCTTCGGCGAGGCGTCCCAGTGCGGCTTCGCTGAACTCGATGCCGATGCCGCGCTCGGTCAGGCGCTTGCGCAGGCCCAGCGTCTGGATGCTGGCGATCGAGCGGATCTGTGCCGCCGCCAGCGGCCGGAACACCACGGCCTCGTCGATGCGGTTGATGAACTCCGGCCGGAAATGCTGGCCGACGACATTCATCACGCCTTCCTTGATCGCCGCATAGTCGTCGCGCGTCGCGGCATTGCCCATGAGGTCCTGGATCAGCTGCGAGCCGAGGTTCGAGGTCATCACCACCACGGTGTTGCGGAAGTCGACAGTGCGGCCCTGGCCATCGGTCAGGCGGCCGTCGTCGAGTACCTGTAACAACACGTTGAAGACGTCGGCGTGTGCCTTCTCGACTTCATCGAGGAGGATCAGCGAATAGGGTCGCCGACGCACGGCTTCAGTCAGATAGCCGCCTTCGTCATAGCCGACATAGCCCGGAGGCGCGCCGATCAGGCGGCTCACGGAATGCTTCTCCATGAACTCGCTCATGTCGATGCGGACCATCGCGTCCTCGCTATCGAACAGGAAGCCGGCCAGGGATTTGCACAGCTCGGTCTTGCCGACGCCGGTCGGGCCCAGGAACAGGAACGAGCCGATCGGCCGATTGGGATCGGACAGGCCGGCGCGGCTGCGACGGATCGCATTGGCGACCGAAGTCAGCGCTTCTTCCTGGCCGACGACTCTCTGGCGCAAGGTGTCTTCGAGGCGCAGCAGCTTGTCGCGCTCGCCTTCGAGTAGCTTGCTGACCGGGATGCCGGTCCAGCGGCCGACCACTTCGGCAATCTCTTCCTCGGTGACGCGGGTGCGCAGCAGTTCGAACTTGGTCTGCGTGGTCGCGCTGGCCGCCGCCAGCTTCTTTTCGAGTTCGGGAATCTTGCCGTACTGCAGCTCGGCCATCTTGGCGAGATCGCCCGAGCGGCGCGCCGCTTCGAGTTCGACCTTGACCCGCTCCAGTTCTTCGCGGACACCGGCGCTGCCGGCGACGCTGGCCTTCTCGGCTTTCCACTTCTCTTCGAGATCCGAGTACTCGCGCTCGAGCTTGGCGATCTCGGCCGTCAGCGTTTCCAGCGAGCGTTTGGCGCCTTCGTCGGTCTCGCTCTTGAGCGCTTCGCGCTGGATCTTGAGGCTGATCAGGCGACGTTCGAGACGATCCATCGACTCCGGCTTGGAATCGCTTTCGATGCGTACGCGCGATGCGGCTTCATCGATCAGATCGATCGCCTTGTCCGGCAGGTTGCGGTCGGTGATGTAGCGGTTGCTGAGCTTCGCGGCGGCGATCAGGGCGCCGTCGGTGATCTCGACGTTGTGATGGGTTTCGTAGCGATCCTTGAGCCCGCGCAGAATGCCGACCGTGTCTTCCACGCTCGGCTCGCCGACCAGCACTTTCTGGAAGCGGCGCTCGAGCGCTGCGTCTTTCTCGACGTACTTGCGGTACTCGTCGAGCGTGGTCGCGCCGATGCAGTGCAGCTCGCCGCGGGCGAGGGCGGGCTTGAGCATGTTGCCGGCGTCCATCGAGCCTTCGGCCTTGCCGGCGCCGACCAGGGTGTGAATCTCGTCGATGAACAGGATCACCGTGCCGTCGGTCTTGCCGAGGTCGTTGAGCAGCGCTTTCAGGCGCTCCTCGAACTCGCCGCGGAACTTGGCACCGGCGATCAGCGCGCCGAGATCCAGCGACAGCAGGCGGCGGTTCTTCAGGCCTTCCGGCACTTCGCCATTGACGATGCGCTGGGCCAGGCCTTCGACGATCGCGGTCTTGCCGACGCCGGGCTCGCCGATGATCACCGGGTTGTTCTTGGTGCGCCGTGACAGCACCTGGATGACGCGGCGGATTTCCTCATCGCGGCCGATGACCGGATCGAGCTTGCCGGCCATCGCACGCGCAGTGAGATCGACCGTGTACTTCTCCAGCGCCTGGCGCTGTTCCTCGGCGTTCGCGGAATCGACCTTCTGGCCGCCGCGCATCGCGTCGATTGCCCGCTCGATGCCGTCCTTCTTCGCACCGGCGTCGCGCAGCAGCTTGCCGAGCGCGCTCTTGTCTTCGGTCAGCGCCAGCACGAACAGCTCGGTGGAGATGAACTGATCCTTGCGCTGCTGGGCAAGCTTGTCGGTCAGGTTCAGCAGGCGCGAGAGATCGCTACCGACGCTGACTTCGCCGGTCGGCGTGCCGATCTTCGGCAGATTGTCGAGCAGCGCGCCGAGCTTGCCGCGCAGGCCATCGACAGCAACGCCGCCTTGTGCGAGCAGTGGCAAGGTCGAACCGCCTTCCTGCTCGATCAGCGCCTGCAGCAGATGGGCGGGATCGATCTGGTTATGGTCGCGCCCCACGGCAAGGCTCTGCGCATCGGCGAGCGCCTGCTGGAAGCGGCTGGTGAATTTTTCCATTCGCATGGTGGGAACCTCGTGTGAGTCTTGCTTTGTAAGTCTGGAGGGGACGGATTGCCTGCAAGCTGCGGACATTGCTGCGGCTTTCAAGCCGCTTGAAAGTGCGCGCGGCGGCGCCATCATCCGCCTATCCGGTTGGCGGCCTCCGTGCGGTCCACGCCTTACAATCCGGAACCCACTCAGCCTCGACCCGGATGAACACCAGCCTCGATCCCACTGCTCCGCCGGATGCTGCCTTCCCGACCCGCGTGCCGGTCACGCCGGCGTCGATCGCTGCTTATGTCGCCGATTCGATCGCGGTGAAGCAGCAGTTGCTGGCCGATAGCGCGCTGCTGGCGAAGATCGCCGAGGTGGTCGGCCTGTGCATCGCCACCTACCGCGCCGGCGGCAAGATTCTGGTCGGCGGCAATGGCGGTTCGGCGGCCGATGCCCAGCACCTGGCGGCGGAACTGGTGGCCCGTTTCGAGTACGACCGGCCGGGTCTCCCGGCGATCTCGCTGAGCACCGATACTTCGGCGCTGACGGCGATCGGCAACGATTACGGCTACGAATTCCTGTTCGCTCGCCAACTCCAGGCGCTGGCGCGTCCCGGCGATCTGTTCGTCGGCATCACCACGTCGGGCAACTCGAAGAATGTGCTGAAAGCCTTCGAGGTAGCGCCGCAACTCGGCGTCACCCGCATCGCGCTATGCGGCAGCGGTGGCAAGGCCCGCGACATCGCCGAACACGCGCTGTGCGTGCCGTCCACGCACACGCCGCGGATTCAGGAATGCCACATCCTGATCATCCACATCCTGTGCGCGCTGCTCGAGGAAAACCTGTTTCCCGAGCACAAGGCGCCGAAGCCGGCTGTGCTCTGAAGCTCAGGGATTCCGATTGGTCGGCAGACGCTTCTCGAACTCGGCGCGCTTCATTTCGGTCTCGACCCGGGCGTCGTTATCGACCGGCTGATTCTGCTGGGGCGTGATCAGGTAGACCGCGGTGTCGAGCACCTTTTCGACCAGCGACGGTGGAGGTGGCGGCACGGTGTTGTCGCAGCCCAGACAGGGGCCGCCCTCCATCAGCTGGCGAAGTTTGCGGTCCGATTCCTCGAAAGCATTGAGCTTGCCGCGCACGGTCACTTCCGGGAGCTGAACCGTCGGACTGGTCGGTTCCTCGGGCGGATGCAGGTCGAGCGCGGCGCTGGTCCCTACCGGCAGCAACAGGGCGACCAGGGTTCGCAGGGTGTGGCGCAAAGCGGGCCTGAACGCATCCTGCATCGAGGTCTCGTATCGGTGTCGCGGTAACGGCGAGGCATCGTCATAAAGCGACTTTCCGCTATCGTTACAGGCCACCGACCCGAACACAAAAAGGTATCGCTACAAAAATGACCAAGGCCTACAAGAATCAGGAATTCCTGCTGAGCGACGAAGCGCGCGGCGTGCGCATGCTCTGCGAGTACCTGGAGCCCAAACAGCGTCTTGAAGCGGCCGGCGTCAAGCGGGCGATCATCCTGTTCGGCTCGGCGCGCACGCGCCGCCTGCAACCGGCAGCAGGTACGAGTTCGACGCCTGATTACTACGCCTTGGCCGCCGATCTCGCCGAGCGTTTTGCCCGCTGGACCACCGACAACCACGAGGGCGACGAGCGCTATTTCCTGTGCACCGGCGGCGGTCCCGGAATCATGGAAGCCGGCCACGAAGGCGGGGCGCGGGTCGATCGCAATCTGAACATCGGCTTCAACATCTCGCTGCCGTTCGAGCAGCACATCAATCCGTTCGTGAAGGAGGACCACTCCTACGAATTCCACTACTTCTTCATGCGCAAGTTCTGGTTCATGAACGTGGCGGAAGCCTTCGTGGTGTTCCCCGGCGGTTTCGGCACGCTCGACGAACTGTTCGAAGCGCTGACCCTGACCCAGACCGGCAAGGCGCGGCCGATGCCGGTGGTGCTGTTCGGCAAGGAGTTCTGGGACGGCTTGATCAACTTCGATCGTCTGGTCGAACGCGGCCTGATTTCGCGTGCCGATGCCGATTCGCTGGTGATGGCCGAGACGGTCGATGAAGCCTTCGATGCGATCGTCAACGGCCTGGCCCAGCCGAAGCGTCCGCGCCGAACCTAGACGGACAGCGTTACCGTCACCCGCGCGCCACCGAGCGTTTCAGCTTTTCCGAGCGCAATGCCGCCGTCATAGAGCTTGACCAGTTCGGCCGCCGCACCCAGGCCGATGCCCTGGCCGGGTGTCAGGCTGTCGGCACGGACGCCGCGGCTGAGCAGTTTGTCGGCATCGTCGGGAAAGCCAGGGCCGTCGTCGTCGATCAGCAAGGTCAGCATCCGCTGCTGGATCGTCGCCGTCAGACGGATCTCCGTGCGGGCGAACTTGGACGCGTTGTCGAGCAGGTTGCCGAGCAGTTCGTAGAGATCGCCCTCGTCGGCGCGTACCCGCAGCAAGTCCGGCACATCGATCGTGAAGCGCAGCGACTTCGCCGCGTAGACCTTGGCCAGCGCGCCGGCGATCTTGTCGGCCAGCGGCTTGATCGCCACCGGCTCGGCCAAGGTTCGACGGCCAGCGGCGGCAGCCTTTCGCAACTGATGATTGGTGATTTCCTGCATGCGATCGACCGGATCGCGCAGCTTGTCGCGGGCATCGGTCGCCAGGGTTCGGTCATCGACCAGGCCACGCAGCACCGCCAGCGGCGTCTTCAGCGAATGGGCGAGATCGTCGAGCGCGTTGCGGTAGCGCTGCTGCTGGTTGCGCTCGGCGGCGATCATGGTATTCAGGCCTTCGGCCAGCGGCGTCAGCTCGGTGGGATAGACCGCATCGATTCGTGACTGCTGGCCGGATTCGACGCCGCGCAGCTCGCGCACCAGCTTGCGCAGCGGCGACAGCCCCCAGCCGAGCACCAGCACCTGGACGATGATCAGCACCACGCTGGCGCCGCCGAGCCAGATCCACAGCAGGTTGCGGAAAGCATGCAGCTGGACGTTGTAGTCGTTCTTGTCTTCCATCACCGCTACGGTGTAGCGCTGCGGTTTCGGCTTGGCCGAGAACAGGCGCAGGCCGCCGTTGTCGCTGACCCAGCGGATGCCGTAGGTGCTGGCGAAGCGGTCGTCGAGTTCGGTGAACAGGCTGGCGCCGACATCCGGGGCGAGCAGTTCCGGCACCTTGCCGGCGAAGCTGGGACTGCGCCAGATGACTTTGCCGGAGGCGTTGAAGATCAGCGCTTCTAGCCCGGACTGCACGCGCGTCAGGCGTGGATCGGGCAGAGCGCCGACGCTGATCGTCAGTTGATCGCGGTCATTGGCATCGGCGGCACCGAGCAGCGCGAAGATCATGCCCTGCTGCTTGTCGCGCTGCGCCTGCAGCGCACTGCCGCGAAACGCCTGATCGAGACCGGCACCGCAGAGCAGCATGAAGCCCATCAGCACCAGGGTGGCGACGACCAGCAGGCGGGTGCGTAGCGATTTCATCGCCGACGGACCGCCGTCACGCGCGCGGCAGGTTCCAGCGGTAGCCGCTACCGCGCTGGGTGGCGATCGGGTTCAGCGTGCTGTCCGGATCGAGCTTGGTGCGCAGGCGGCGGATGAACACTTCGATGACGTTGGAATCGCGTTCCTCGTCCTCGTTGTAGAGGTGCTCGGTGAGCGTCGATTTCGACACCACTTCGCCGGCGTGCATCACCAGATACTCGAGCACCCGGTACTCGTAGGCGGTGACTTCCACCGCCGCACCGCTGAGGCTGACCGTCTTCGAGGCGGTATTCAGAATGATCGGGCCGGATTCCAGCTGCGGCGAACTCCAGCCGCCGCTGCGGCGGACCAGCGCACGGGCTCGGGCCAGCAGTTCTTCCTTGTGGAAGGGCTTGACCAGGTAGTCGTCGGCGCCGGCTTCCAGACCTTCGACCTTGCTCTGCCAGCCGTCGCGGGCGGTCAGGATCAGGATCGGATAGCTGCGGCCGGCCTTGCGCACCGCCTTGATGATGGCGATACCCGGCGTCTTCGGCAGACCGAGATCGATGATGGCGATGTCGAGCGGATATTCGACGGCCATGTACTGGCCTTGTTCGCCATCGGCAGCCGAATCGACGGCATAGCCCTCGTCGCTCAGGTGGCGGCAAACCTGCTCGCGCAGGGCGGGATCATCCTCGACGACGAGCGCACGCATCGACAGCTCCAGGCAAAGTGAAGGGTGAAGGTTCTACTGGACGTAGACGACGCGGACTTCGCCATCGCGCAGCAGTTTCACACGATAGCCGTTGCCGCTCGGTTCCACCGACAGCACCCGGCCGCCGCCGTTCTGATTCTGCGCCTGGCGCGCGGCTTCGTTCGGGCTCAGACCACCGCGCGGCTCGGCATCGCGATTGTCGCGGCCCGGCGCCAGGAAGGGCGTATCGAGCCGCAAACCGCCACGCCGGTCCGCCGACGCGGGCTCGCTGCCGAACAGGCCGGCAGCGAGCACGATCATCAGGAGGGCAGCGCGCATCAATGGCTTCCGGGCTGGAGTGGAGTGATGGTTGAGCTTATTGGCGATCAATACGACGCCGGGCGAACGTTGACCTCGACGGCGATACGGTCACCCGGGTCATACGGCAGACGGGTGTCGTAAATGCGGCCGTGGTAACGATAACGCACGTCATAGCCATCAACACGCTGTTCGTAACGCGAATCCTGCACCGTGGTGCAGCGTTCCTCGTAGCCATAGCTCGGCTCGCGATAGCCGCCGCCATTGTTGCGGCCGATGCTGGCACCGGCGCTGGCGCCGACCACTGCACCGGCCGCAGTCGCAAGCGCACGGCCCGAACCCTGGCCGAAACGGTTGCCGACCACGCCACCGACCACCGCACCCAGTACCGCACCGACGCCGCCGTTGTTGCGGCCGCCGCGATAGCCATCGTCATAGACGACTCTTTCGTCGCGGCATTCCTCGCGCGGCACGGTCACGCGCACTTCGCGATAGATCGGACGGGCATCGACCACCTCGGCGTACTCGACGCCATCGTCATGACGGCCAGCCTGCGCGGCAGTCGAAGTACCCAGTACGGCAATGGCAGTCAACAGCGCGGTCAGCTTGGTGTTCATGTCTGGTGTTCCTCGGATGGACGTGACGGATTCCGGCACGGTGCGAGGGTCAATCTACGCAGCGTTCCTGAATTGAGGCTGAACCTTTTCGCAGTTCTCCTTCCCCCGCAAGCGAAGGAAGGAGCAAAAGCAATCAGTCCTGGTCCAGCCGCGAACGGTTGCGGGTTTCCGGCAAACGGAGATAGACGGCGAGCGAAACCGCGATCATCGCGCTGACATACCAGTAGAAACCGGTCTCGCTACCGATGCCCTTGAACCACAACGCCACGTACTCGGCGGTGCCGCCGAACAGCGACACGGTCAATGCATAAGGCAGGCCAACGCCGAGCGCGCGGACGGCGACCGGAAACAGCTCGGCCTTGACGATGGCGTTGACCGCCGTATAGCCGCTGACGATCACCAGGCCGGTCAGCATCAGTGCGAACGCGGTCCAGGCGTCGCTGGCCGTGGCCAGCGCACCGAGCAGCGGCACGGTGCCGAGACTGCCGCCGACGCCGAAGAAGATCAGCAGCGGCCGGCGGCCGATCTTGTCGGACAGCGCGCCGAACAGCGGCTGCAGCAGCATGTAGACGGTCAGCGCCGCCGCCGAGATCAGCGTTGCATCGTCCTTGCTGAAGCCGCCGGTGTTGACCAGGAACTTCTGCATGTAGGTCGTGTAGGTGTAGAACGCCAAGGTGCCGCCGAGCGTCAGACCGACCACGGTCAGCACTTCGCGCGGATGCTCGCGCAGCAGCCGACGCAGTGGTGCGCGTTCGGGTGCCGCCTGCTTGGCGAAGCTTTCGGTTTCGTGCAGGCCGCGGCGCAGCCACAGTGCGGCCAGCGCCAGCAGACCGCCGATCACGAACGGGATGCGCCAGCCCCAGGCATCGAGTTCGGCTGGCGTCAGCAGCCAACGCTGCAGGCTGATCAGCAGCGCCAGCGCGGTCAGCTGGCCGAGGATCAGGGTCACGTACTGGAAGCTCGACCAGAAGCCGCGGTGTTCCTTCGACGCGACTTCACTCAGATAAGTCGCCGAGATGCCGTACTCGCCGCCCAGGCTCAGGCCCTGCACCAGCCGGCAGATGACCAGGATGATCGGCGCGGCGACGCCGATCTGCGCATAACCCGGCGTCAGCGCAATGGTCAGCGAGCCGGCGCACATCATCAGCACCGACAGCAGCATCGCTGCGCGCCGTCCCTTGCGGTCGGCGAGGCTGCCCATCAGCCAGCCCCCGAGCGGCCGCATGAAGAAGCCGAGCGCGAAGATGCCGGCGGTGTTCAGCAACTGTGCAGTCGGATCGCTGCCAGGGAAAAAGGCTTTCGAGAAATACAGCGCGAACGCCGAGTAGGCGTACCAGTCGTAGTACTCGACGAGGTTGCCGATCGAGCCGCTGAAGATCGCCCGGAAGCGGGCGCGTGGCGTCATCGGCGATGTGTTCATGGCATTGGGTTCATGGCTTCAGCCTTCAGGAAACTTTGGCGGCACGTAGTCCAAGGTCAGACCCAGCGCCCAGAGCAGCAACAGCACCACCGGCAGATGGATGATGAACTGCAGGAAGGTGTAGCCGACGATGTCACGGACCTTCAGCTTGACGATGCCGAGCAGCGGCAGCATGAACAGCGGATTGATCAGGTTCGGCAGCGCTTCCGCCGCGTTGTAGATCATCACGCTCCAGCCCAGATGCACCTTCAGCTCGTTGGCCGCCTGCATCACGTACGGCGCTTCGATCAGCCATTTGCCGCCGCCCGAGGGCACGAAGAAGCCGAGCGTCGCCGAGTACAGGCCGATCACCGCCGGGAAGCTTTCCTTGGTCGCGATGCCGGCGAAGAAGGTCGACAGATGGCTGGCGATGGTCGCGCCGTCCGGCGCTTTCGCGGCGGTCAGCACCATGGCGATGCCGGCGTACAGCGGGAACTGGATCATGATCCCGGCCGTCGACGGCACCGAGTGGGTCACCGCATCGAGGAAGCGGCGCGGCGTACCCTGCAGCAGCAGGCCGATGACCAGGAACAGGAAATTGTAGGTGTTCAGATTGGCGATGCCGGCAACGAAACCACGCGCGGCGAACTCGCCCCACAACCAGGCGAGGCCGAGCAGCGCCAGCGCCCAGTTCAGCCAGGGACTGTGCTCCGGCCGCTCGCCGGGCCGCAGCACCCGGGCCGCTGCAGCCTGCGGCAGCGAGACATCGATGCCGAGCTGCGTGGCGGTCTGCGCCAGGGCCGGCGCCGGAGCCGAACGCACGGCGATCAGCCAGGACATCGCGACGATGACCACGGTCATCAGCAGCGACTGCCACAGGAAGATGGTCTGCGTGAACGGAATGACGCCGGTGATCGCCAGCAGCTCCCGGCTCATGCTCGCGGCATTGGCCTGGAACTGCGCGGCGGTGGACGACAGGCCTAGCGCCCAGACCGCACCCAGGCCGAGATAGCCGGCGGCCGAGGCGGCGCGATAGTCCATCGGCAGATCGTGGCGCCGGGCCAGTGCCCGGACCAGCAATCCGGCGGCGACGAAACCCAAAGCCCAGTGCAGCAGCGACAACGCCATGCAGGTCATCGCCACCAGGCCGACTGCGCCAGGGCCGGTCTTCGGTTGTGCGGCGAGCTTTTCGATCAGCCGCGAAACCGGTGGCGACAGCGCCACCACATGGCCGCCGATCAGCACGTAGCAGACCTGCATCGTGAACGGGATCAGCGACCAGGCACCGTCTCCGAAAGCCTTGACCGTTGCTGCCGGCGTGGCGCCGATCGCGAGTGCGGCAGCACAGACGATCAGCACCGCCGAGACCGAAAATACCCAGGCATCCGGGAACCAGCGTTCCGACCAGGCGCAGAAGCGCCAAGCCAGTCGCGACATCGGATTGCCTGGATTCACGCCTACTCCCATTTCCGGGCATCGTCGATCGCGACGCCTCGTTGATCGCCGCGATGATAGCGGCGCAAGCAGCGACTCAACGAAAAAACGCGCCGGGGTTAGCGGCGCGTCGTTCGAAGCAAGCAGCTATTTACTGAACAGCCTTGCCAGTGAAATAGGCCTTGCGGATGTCGCGACCGCACTGGACGCTGGTCCAGTAGGAATTGGCCCGCAGCTGCTCGCGGGCAACGATGCCGTAGGTAGTCTTGTCCTTGGAAATCCAGGGATAGAAACCGAGCAGGCCGGGCGACGAGAAGCTGCCGTCGCCAGTGCGCGGGTCATCTTCCACCCAGTGGTTCAGGCTGTAATGCCAGGCTTCCTTGACCGGGCTGGTCAAGGCACCCGGGCAGCTGCCGGGCAGGGTGCAGACGGCGTCCTTGCCGAGGAATTCCTTCATCCGCAGCTGGCCGTTGATGATCTTGCGCAGGAAGCCGGCATAGCCTGCCGGCGTGCCTTCCATGCCGCCGGCCGGCTGCGGCTTGTCGTAGACCAGGCCGAGATCTTTGCCGAGATAGCTCTGCACTTCGCTCGTCATCTGCGCGGCATTGAAGCCGCCGAGGCCAAGATCGATCGCCAGCTTCTGGTCATGACCGCCGCCGTACGAGAACTTGCCGACCGCCGACGAATCCTGCTCACCGTTGCTGCGCGAGGTCATGCAGGACTCCGCCGTGCGGCTGAGCAGACAGGCGATCGGATTGAACTTGACCAGGCCGGAACGCATGGTCAGCGCCTGCACGGTGCGGTCATCTGGCTGCTTGTCCTTGCCGATCTTCTCGAGCACGTAGGCACCCCAGATGAACTTCGATGCCGAAGCGATCTTGATGGTCTTGTTCGGTGCGTATTCGTCACCGACCGAGCCCGAGACCACGGTGCCCTTGCCGTCACCGACCTCCCAGTAGAAATCGCCGATCGCCTTGCAATTGGCACTGCCGTTGGCGGTGGCCGTTGCGGCGGCATTCGGGCCGGAGCTGGCGGCGGCCGGTTCGGCCTGCACGGACGGCGACGAGCAGCCGATCAGGCCAGACAGCGCGAGGCCGATGGCCAGCAGCGGACGGCTGGGAAGCAGCGGCACAAGCAATTTCGAGCGAGGTGGATTCACGGTGACTCCAAGGGACGGGGATCAGGGATGGGACGGCGCTGCGTTTCAGACCGCGGACGGTCGCTGGCGGTTCAGCTTACTCGTCACTGCCCAGCAGGCCGCCGAGCAGACCGCCGCCGACCAGGCCGCCACCGACGCCACCGAGCAGCGAACCTTCGTCGCGCGAACGGCCGCCCATGGCCGGTGCTGCCATGACGATGCGATTGGCCATCCGCGACAGCGGCAGCGACTGCAGCCAGATCCGGCCCGGGCCCTGCAGCACCGCATAGAACAGACCTTCACCAGAGAACAGCGCCGACTTCAGCTTGCCGACGTACTGGATGTCGAAATTCACACTCGGCTGCATGGCGACGATGCAACCGGTGTCGACTCGCAGGGTTTCACCCGGCGCCAGGGTGCGCTCGTACAAGGTGCCGCCGGCGTGGATGAAGGCCAGGCCGTCACCGTCGAGCCGCTGCATGATGAAGCCCTCGCCGCCGAACAGGCCGACGCCGAGCCGCTTCTGGAAGGCGATGCCGATCGCCACACCCTTCGCGGCGCAGAGGAAGGAATCCTTCTGGCAGATCAGGGTGCCGCCGACATCCGGCAGATGCACCGGCACGATGGTGCCCGGGTAGGGCGCGGCGAAGGCGACCTTCTTCTTGCCCATGCCCTGGTTGGCGAACACCGTGGTGAACAGGCTTTCGCCGGTGACCAGACGCTTGCCGGCACCGGCCAGCGAACCCCAGAAGCCTTTGTTGGCCTGCGAGCCGTCACCGAAGATGGTGTCCATGACGATGCCGTCTTCCATGAACATCATCGCGCCGGCTTCGCCGATCGCCGCTTCGTTCGGGTCCAGTTCGATCTCGACGAACTGCATGTCTTCGCCGTACAGCTTGTAATCGATCACATCCATGGCCATGGGTCTTGCTCCTTGGGCTGGCTTGAAAGGGAGTGCTGGACGGATTGTGCCGCAAGCCCGTGCCGCCGAGATGACCGGGATAGCGCTCAGAACTGCGGCAGCAGGCCGCGCTTGTCGTAGGCGCGGAACAGCGTGCGGGCCAGCACGCCGAGGGTGCGGCGGACCTCCTCCGGCGTCGCATGGCGCAGCGGCAGCACCACGGCTTCGACGATCGAGATGATCGCCCGCGACATGTCGTCGAGATCGTCACCGAAATCGAAATGACCCAGCTCGACGCCGCGCGCCAGCACGCTGCGGATCACTTCCACCGAACGCGCTTCGAAAGCGCGTTGACCGGCGGCGAGTTCAGCGGTGTCGGGGCTGTCCGGGATCAGCCAGTAGCCGGCGATGCCATTGCGTACCAGCGGGTCCTGGAGCAGCCGGCTGATGCCGTTGAACAGCGCCAGCACAGCCGCCACCGGATCGGCCTCGGCCCGCATCACATCGAAAATGTAGCTGTCGAACAGGGCGTGCAGCCGGCGCAGGCAGGCCAGATAGAGCGCTTCCTTGCTCGTGTAATGCCAGTAAAGCGCGCCTTTCGACAGCTTCGCCGCCGTCGAGATGTCGCCGATCGATACGCCGTCATAGCCATAGCGGCCGAACAGGTCGAAGGCGCAATCCTGGATCGCTTTCAGCGTGTCGAACTGTTCGTGTGCGGGTTTGCGGGCCATGGGCTGAGGTGAGAAGCGTCGGCCAATTATCACGAATGGGCGGCATCGCTGCAGCGCCTGTCGGATTGGCCGCCCGAGGAGGATCGAGGCAAGCCATTCGGCGGTAAACTTGCGTGCTGGCCAATCCGCCAGTTTCCTCGGCATCACCGCACCGGCATGAACGATTTCACCAAGTGGGGCCCTTCGACGCTCGGCATCCGCGCGGCCGAGCCGCGTACCGGGGAGATGGAGCACTCGGCGGCACTGCATCTGACCTCCTCGTTCGTCTACACCAGTGCGGCCGAAGCGGCGGCGGTGTTTGCCGGCGAGAAAAAGGGAAACGTCTATTCGCGCTTCACCAATCCCACTGTGCACGCGTTCGAGGAGCGCCTGGCGGCGATGGAAGGCGGCGATGCCTGTGTGGCCACCGCCAGCGGCATGTCGGCGATCCTGTCGATGTGCATGGCGTTGCTGAAGGCCGGCGATCACATCATTGCTTCGCGGACCCTGTTCGGCGCCACGATCAATCTGTTCAACAATGTGCTCGGCAAGTTCGGCATCGACACCACCTTCGTCGATCCCAGCGATCTGAACGCCTGGGGTGCGGCGCTGCGTCCGAGCACCAAGCTGTTCTTCGTCGAGACGCCGAACAACCCGCTGACCGAGATCGCGGACATCCGCGCGCTGGCCGACATCGCTCACGGGGCCGGCGCGATCCTGTGTGTGGACAACTGCTTCCTGTCGCCGGTGCTGCAGCAGCCGCTGAAGCTCGGCGCCGATCTGGTCGTCCATTCGGCGACCAAGTATCTCGACGGCCAGGGCCGTTGTATGGGCGGCGCGGTAGTCGGTGATGCCCAGCGCGTCGGCAAGGAGGTGTTCGGCTTCATGCGCACCGCCGGGCCGAGCATGAGCCCGTTCAATGCCTGGGTGTTCCTGAAAGGCCTGGAAACCCTGGGCCTGCGGATGCGCGCGCACTGCGAATCGGCGCTGGCACTGGCGCAGTGGCTGGAAACCCAGAAGGGCATCCGCCGGGTGTTCCATCCGGGTCTCGCCAGCCATCCGCATCACGAACTGGCCAAGCGCCAGCATCTGAAGGTCAGCCCCGGCGGCATCACCGGCTTCGGCGGCATTGTCTCGTTCGAGGTTGAGGGCGGCCGTGAGGCCGCCTGGAAGGTGATCGATTCGGTGCAGATGCTGTCGATCACCGCCAACCTCGGCGACACCCGAACCACGATCACCCATCCGGCAACCACGACGCACGGCCGCATCTCCGCCGAAGCTCGCAAGCTGGCCGGTATCACCGAAGGCCTGGTGCGGGTCGCGGTGGGTCTGGAAAACGTCGAGGACATCATCGCCGACCTGTCGGGCGGCCTGTAAGACGATGGATGTCGCGGCACTTGCGAAACTCCGGGCGCGGCTGGCTGGTAGCAACGAGGCGCAGCGGCCGGTTGCGCGCCTCGATCTGCCGCTGAAGCTCGACTACCTGCTCAGCGAAAGTGCCGTCGCGCTGCTCAAGCCGGCGGCGGTGCTGGTGCCGATCATTCGCCGCTCGCACGGACACACCGTGCTGCTGACCAAGCGCGCCGATCATCTGCGCCAGCACAAGGGCCAGATCAGTTTTCCCGGCGGCCGTCGCGATGCCGGCGATGTCAGTCTCGCCGCGGCGGCGCTGCGCGAGGCGCATGAGGAAGTGGGCCTGCCGCCGTCATCGGTGCAGGTGATCGGCTATCTCGACGATTACCCGACCATCACCGGCTACCGGATCACCCCGGTGGTCGGTTACATCGAGGCTGATTTCGTCGCCGCGCCGGAACCGGGCGAAGTCGCCGAAGCCTTCGAGCTGCCGCTGGACTGGATCACCGGCGACAACCGCTTCGAGCGCAAGGAAATGACCCGGATCGGCGTGACCATGCCGTTCCTCGAACTGAAGTTCGGCGAGCACGCGATCTGGGGTGCGACGGCCGGCATCTTGTGGAACCTGCGCGAGCAGTTCGGCCACGGATGAGCGAGCCGAAAGTCGAGCCGTTTGCAGATGCGCTGCAGCTGCAGGCCGATGCCGCGGCGCAGGGTTTCGACTGGGATGATCCGCAAGGCCTGTGGGACAAGCTCGCCGAGGAAATCGCCGAGCTGCGCGAGGCTGACAACGCGGCGCATCGTCAGGAAGAACTCGGCGATCTGCTGTTCATGATCGCCAACATCGCCCGACATCTGCAGCTTGATCCGATCGCCGCACTCACTGCGGCCAACGCCAAGTTCCGCCGCCGCTACGGCCATGTTGCCGCCCATCTCGATGGCCTGGCACCGCTTGGTGATCCGCGGCGCCTCGTGGAGATGGAAGCGCTGTGGCAGGACGCGAAGCGGATCGAGAAGGCTCAAGCGTTTCCGAGTCCGACTGATACCTAAAAGACATCGTCATGCCCGCGCAGGCGGGCATCCAGTTTTCGCCGTTGCGCACCGCATCAGAACCGGATTCCCGCCTACGCGGGAATGACGTTAAACCCGAGGCCTTATCTTCTCTCGCCACTCGGCCGCCTTGGCGAGCACCGCCGGCTCATCGAGAGTCAACAGCCGGCGATCGCGCATCAGTGCCTTGCCAGCGACATAGACATCGGTGACCTGATCGCGGCCTACCGCGTAGGCGAGGATCGAGATCACGTCGTAGACCGGCGTCGTCGAAGGATGATTGAGATCGATGGCGATGAAATCGGCGGACTTGCCGGCCACCAGGGAGCCGATGTCGGCGTCCAGCCCCAGGGCTTTCGCGCCGTTGAGCGTGGCCATTTTCAGCGCCTGCGCCGCCGGCACCGCGCGCGGATCGCCGGACGTGCCCTTGGCCAGCAGCGAGGCCGTGCGCATTTCGGCGAGCAGGTCGAGATCGTTGTTGCTGGACGGACCATCGGTGCCGAGCATGACGTTGGCGCCGGCGGCGATCAGCCTGGCGATCGGCGCAATGCCGCTGGCCAGCTTCAGGTTCGACTCCGGGCAATGGGCGATGTTGACGCCGAGCCGGCCGCAGTCGGCGATCTCCTCGTCAGTCAACTGGGTCATGTGCACGGCGATGAAATCGGGGCCGAGCAGGTCCAGCGACTTCAGGCGCTCCCAGGGCCGGCGACCATCGGCGGCCACCGCGCCATTCACTTCATCGGCGGTCTCGTGGACGTGCATGTGGATCGGCAGGCCCATCTCGGTGGCCAGTTCGCGAATCCGCAGCAGCGGCGCGTCGGACACCGTGTACGGCGCATGCGGCGCAAACGCGGCGCGTAGCAGCGGCTGCAGGCGGATGTCGTTCTCGTAGACATCGAGCCCCTTGCGGATGTACTCGTCGGCGTTCGCGGCCCAGGCGGTCGGGAAGTCGATCAGCAGCAGGCCGATCACCGCGCGCATGCCGGTCTGGGCGGCGACTTCGGCGGTGGCGTCCGGGAAGAAATACATGTCGTTGAAGCAGGTCGTGCCGCCGCGAATCATCTCGGCCGCAGCCAGCCGCACGCCGTCGACGCAGAACGCACGCGATACGTGCGCACCTTCGGCCGGCCAGATGTGGTTGTTGAGCCAGTCCATCAGCGGCAGATCGTCGGCAATGCCGCGCAGCAGGGTCATCGCCGAATGGGTGTGGCCGTTGACCAGGCCGGGCATCACCGCGTGGTCGGCCAGCACCAGGGTGTCGCGCGGCGCGTAGGTCTGGCGCGCGAAGTCAGCCGGCAGGATTTCCAGGATGCGGCCGCCGTCGACGGCCATCGCATGGTCTTCCAGCACCTGGCCTTCGGGTTCGATGGTCACCAGCCACTTCGGGAATACCAGCAGATCGATCGCTTGCATGAGCTTGGACAATGAATGGGATGGCCCAGTTTCGCAGGTCGGGCAGAGCGCGTGTCTGCTCGGACGATAGAATGCCGGTCCCGCAATCCTGATCGATCCGCATGAGCCACAACTCGAACACCGTGCAGGCCATCCAGTGGCAGGACGGCGTACTGCGCCTGCTGGACCAGCGCCTGCTGCCACTCGAAGAGCGCACCATCGACTGCCGCAACGCCGAGGACACCGCTTCCGCGATCCACGAGATGGTGGTGCGTGGCGCGCCGGCGATCGGTATCGCAGCAGCCTTCGGCTTGGTGCTCGCGGTGCGCGCCGACCCGACCTTGTTCGATGCCGCCGAAAAGGTGCTCGCCGAATCGCGTCCGACCGCCGTCAACCTGCACTGGGCGCTGCGCCGCATGCGGGCAATCTGGGCGGCCTCGTTCAATGTCGACGAGCTGGAAGCCGAAGCCGTTGCGATCTTCGAGGAAGATCTGGCCCAGAACCTGAAGATGGCCGAGTTCGGTGCGGCGCTGATCGCGCCTGGCTCGAAAGTGCTGACTCATTGCAATACCGGCGCGCTGGCCACTGGCGGCCACGGCACCGCGCTCGGCGTGATCCGCACCGCGTATGCGCAGGGCCGCATCACCCAGGTCTACAACACCGAAACCCGCCCCTGGCTGCAGGGCGCGCGGCTGACCGCCTGGGAGCTGATGCGCGAAGGCATCCCGGCCAAGCTCATCGCCGATGGTGCCGCCGCCCATCTGATGAGCACGACGAAGATCGACTGGGTGATCGTCGGCGCTGATCGCATCGCCGCCAACGGCGATACCGCGAACAAGATCGGCACCCATATGCTCGCCGTCGTCGCCCGGCATTACGGCGCGAAGTTCATGGTGGTGGCCCCCAGCGGTACCTTCGATCTGAGCATGGCCGATGGCAGCGGCATCCCGATCGAGGAACGCACCGCCAAGGAACTGACCGAGTTCAAGGGCTCGCAGATCGCACCAACCGGCATGCAGGCCTTCAACCCGGTGTTCGACGTGACGCCGGCCAGCCTGATCGACGCGATCGTCTGCGAGCGCGGCGTGGTGAGCCCGCCGAGCACCGCGGCAATCAAGGCACTCATCGGATGATCTATCAGCTCGAAAATCGAGTTCCGCAATTGGCGGACAGCGCCTGGATCGCCGACAACGCCGTGGTCATCGGCTCGGTGGTGATGGAAGCCGGCAGCAGCGTCTGGTTCAACTGCGTGGTCCGCGGCGATAACGACCTGATCACCATCGGCGAGAACAGCAATGTGCAGGACGGCTCGGTGCTGCATACCGATACCGGCTTTCGCTTGAGCATCGGCCGCGACTGCACGATCGGCCATCAGGTGATGCTGCATGGCTGCACGATCGGCGAAGGCACGCTGATTGGCATTCAGAGCATCGTGCTGAACGGTGCGGTGATCGGCAAGAACTCGATCGTCGGTGCCGGCAGCGTGGTGCCGGAAGGCAAGACCTATCCGGACAACGTGCTGATCCTCGGCAGCCCGGCCGTGGTCAAGCGCGAGCTGTCGCCGGCCGAGTACGGGCGCATGCGCCACGGTGCCACGCATTACGTGCAGAACGCGCGTCGCTATCGCGATCATCTGAAGCCGTTCGTGCGCTGATGGCTGGGTTTCGATCAGTCCTGAGTATTCTGGCGTTCAGCCTGAGCTTGATCAGTGGCGCAACGGCTGCCGATGCGCCGCTATCCAGCGCCGATCAGGCGAGCTTCGATGCGATCGTTACCGACCTCGCGCCAACGGCAGGAAACACGAATTGGACGGCCTTGCTGCAGGCGATCGCGACCCATCCGAAGCTGGTCGATGCCCGCTACGAATCGGCGCCGCTGGATCGGGACGCCAAGGGAATCAGCGAACCGCTGCGCGCCGGCTTCGATGGCTTCGATTGCGTCACCTATGTCGAAACCGTGCTGGCATTGGCCCGCTCGATAGCGAAAGGCAAGGTTACTGCCGCCGCTTATGCCGACGAGCTGTCGCGCCTGCGTTACGGCAACGGCGAGCCCGGCTTCTGCGCGCGCCAGCATTACTTCAGCGATTGGGCCGAGCTGCAGGCCAATGCCGGCGTGCTCGACGAAGTCACCACCAGCATCGGCGGTGACGCCGCCAACCTGGCAACCATCCGCCTGACCCACGGTTTCGATTACCTGAGCCGCAACGCCAACAAGACTGCCGCGCTGATCGGTGCGCCGGAGCGCCTGGCTTGCGTGCTGGCGCAGGAAAAGAGCCTGTCGGATCGCGATGACGGTACGCCGTACATCCGCGCGACCAGTCTGGCGAAGGTCGCCGACGGCCTGCAGCCCGGCGACATCATCGCCTGGGTGGCCGATGTGCCGGGCCTCGACGTGATCCACGTCGGCCTGGTGGTCACTCGCCCGAGCGGCCGGCTGGAACTGGCGCAGGCCTCGCAGCGCAATGGCGCGGTCGTGGTGTCGCCGGATCTGCTGCGCTACGCCGCCAGCCTTCGCCAGCAGCGTGGCGTGCGCGTGTTCCGGCCGCGCGACCCGCGTCGCTAGCGGCCTAGCGAATCGAACAGCGCGATGTATTCCTGAGTCACCCGGTGCGTCGGGTCGAGATGGATCATCGGCTTGTGCAGCTCATGCGATTCTTTGACTCGCACCGATGACGACAGCGAGGCATCGAGCAGTGGCTGGCCTTCGGCCTTCAGTTCGGCGACCACGCGCTGCGGCAGTTTGGC
>NZ_CAISIQ010000187.1 GCF_903885465.1 uncultured Nevskia sp. | reverse complement strand
TGCTGATGGCGCAGTTGTCGCAGACCGCGGTCTGCACCCGGTTTCACGAATTGCTACCGCGGCTGGCGCGCTGGCTGCTGATGAGCCACGACCGGGCCCACGCCGATCATTTACATCTCACCCATCAGTTCCTGGCGGACATGCTCGGCGTGCGCCGCAGCGGCGTCACCACGGCGGCCGGCGTGATGCAGGCTCAGGGCTTGATCAGCTACACCCGCGGCGAGATCCGCGTGCTCGATCGTCCCGGGCTGGAGGCCTCATCCTGCGAATGCTATGCGGAAGTCGTCGCCGATTACGCCGAGCAGTTGGGGCCAGGTTCATTCCCGCCAATCAGACCGCGCAGCCGCGCTTGATCATGAGCGCTCCTGGTATCACCAACTTCCCCGGTAGCGACGAGCCAGCCGACGCAGTCTTGAGCGCAAGGCCTGCACATCAGCATGCAGGGTCCGATTCAGCCAACGCAGCAGCAGAATCCGGTAACCACCGTGCCAGTACCAATGCCGATGGCGGTCGATGCCGGCGGGGTGCCGCTCGGTGAGCCACGGAAACGGCTGCGCTTCGCTGCGTGGAATCGCCGCGCCCCGGAACACGAGCACATAGGCCAGACGATCGCTGGCCGAGCTATTGGCCAGCGCCGAATGCAAGGTGCGGCCGCCATGCAGCACGCACCAGCCGGCTGGCATCGGTGTGCTGACGGCTGCCAATTCCTCGAAATACTTCGCCGGGCATTCGATCGCCTGAACCCGCGGTTCGTCCTCGAACGAATGGTGCGGTAGCAGCGGGCCGCGATGCGAGCCGGGGATGTAGCGCAGGCAGCCGTTGTCTTCGGAGACGTCCTGCAGCGGCATCCAGATGCTGATCTGCTCGGCTCGGTAGTAGGGATCGTGACCGTAGGCCTCGTCCTGGTGCCAGGGCGTGACTGCGTTGCCGCCAGCGTGTTTGAGAATGCTGTGATCGAAGCAGAACTCGGCGTCCGGGCCGAGCAGCTGCCGGGCGATCGCCTGAGCACGCAGGAAGTGCGGTGTGTGCAGAAGCTCCGGTGCGTAGAGGCTGGGCTTGATGATCTGCGGCTGGATGCTGCTGCTGGCCTCGTCATCGAGACCAAGCATGTCGAACTGGTTGCCTTCGGCGCGGCCAACCTTCTGCTCGAAAAGATGAATCAAGATAGCGCGGATCGCCTGCACCTCGGCCGCATTGCAGAGATACGGCAGCACCAGAAAGCCTTGGGCATCAAAGGCGGCACTGTCAGCTTCGGACAAGTCCGGCGCCGGCAACAGCGGCCAGGTAGTGAAGATGATTTCCGGCGGCAGTTGGAGCCGGCGGCGCGCTGCAACCGGTGCGTTCAGAGGCGAGGGAATCATCGGCTCTGCACCGCAGTTGCGTTGCCTGCCTGAACCGGAAATGTCTGGTGTGTCGCGAACGGCATCAACGCCGCAAGTTGCAAGGCGCCGAGGAATTCGCCGCGACCAGCGCGCACCTGGCGGACCCGCGCGGCGTGGCCTTCACGTTCCTCACGACTGGCAAAGCGGATCGAGGCGTGATCGGGCAATGTTGCTTCGGGCTTGTCGACCTCGTCACGCGCCGGATTCGACAGCGTTGGGGTTTCCGCAGGTGCCTTGCCCCGCCAGCTGCGATCGAGATCGCCGAGCAGTCGGCGCAGGAAATGGGCACTGCCGAGCTGATATATCTGCACGCTGCGGGTTTCGCTCATCTCTGCCAGCCAGCGCGACTTGTAATAGCCGTAGCCCCACAGCAGGCTGAAGCATCCGTAGCCGCCGACGATCGCGGCGCGCACGCCGAGGAACAGGATCGCCGAGCCTGGTGCCAGCCGCGCCAGACGATCGTCGTAAACGATATGCAACGCATAGAGGCTGCTGCCGAAGCCGCCGCAGATCAGACCGGCGATCGGCAGGCCGTCGAGCAACAGCACCTGGATGCTGAGCTGCATCGGCTGGTCGGCCGCCATCAGCCCGGTGTAGTAGCCGCTCTGGCGCGCGTCATTTCCGAAGCCGGCGCGGGTGCGGGCCTTCCAGCTATGGCTTTCGATGCTGCAGTACAGCTCGAACAGCGCTGGCATCGTTTCGGGATCGGACGAGGCCAGCAGTTCAACCTCGCCGGCCGCCAGCAGCAGGCGCATCTGGCGGCTTAAGTTGGAGCGGAATTTTTTCGATAGTGCGGCGAAGTAGCCGGCCAGCGATTCCCAGCGGATGGCGATGTTGCCGTTGGCCTCGTTCGGCCACTGCCGATGCCGGCACAGGCGGCTCAGCGGAGGCAGCGGCAGCAGCGCGGTCGCCGCGTCCTGCTGCTGGAATTCAAGCAGGCTCCATTCGCTGCGCCGGCTGAGCAGGTAGTCGTAGATCGCCGCACTTACCGGCTGTTCGTCGCCCGGCCGGACCACCAGACGGGGCCGGTCGGAAACGTGGGCAGTCAACAGGCCGAGCCGGCGCGCGCGCAAGCCCAGCACCTGTTCGTCCTGCAGGCGCAGCGGCAGGCAGCCGAGCAGCTGCTCTCCCTGGAAGGCCAGCAGCAGCCACAGTCTGGCGCCGGGCGGGAACAGTTCCGGCTGGCTAAGGGTGTGGTCATAGAACTCGTAGCTGGAGAACGGGTCGGGGCGGTCCGAGGCGAGATTCAGCGCATTGATCGCCTCGCGCCACGACGCTGCCGCCGAAAGCCGATAGAAGCAGTGAACGACGATCCGATCGCTCATTCGCGGTCACCGGTCACGGCCTCGACACCATGGCCGTGACCAGACGCCTTCGCAACCAGGCGCAACGAAGGTCGTTGCTGATGAATCTTGACCGGGTCCAGTCCGAGATTGCGCGCCATCCGCTGGGTGAGGGTCTTGGCCCAGGCCATGGCGCCGTCTTCGCGGGTCGACAGCTCACGGAAGCCGAGCCGGATGCGGAACCAGCGATTGGCAACCCGGACCCGGAAGCGCCGCCGGCTGGCAGCCGTGAAGTGTTCGGTCGACAGCGAGACATTGACGCTGTCCAGATTGCTGACCCGATGCGGCGCGTTCTGAGGCCAGGCCAGCCACTGACCGGGCCGCAGATCGTGTACCACGGCGGCGTGGTCGTAGGCCGGCAGATAGGGCAGGTATTCGTGGCGCACGCCCGCGAAGATGTCTTCGAGCAACTCGGGCGCCAGGTAGCGGTGGTCCAGCGCCGGATAGACCCAGACCCGCTTGCGGCCGCGGATGTGCCAGAGCACCGAGGCGGGCGCATCGGCGTGGTAGTAGACCAGCGCTTCAGGCGAGGAAATCAGCAAGGTGCCTTGGCTGGCATCCGGCATGAAGCCGGGAATCTGCGCGGATAGCGCTTCATACAGACTGCTGATCAACTGCCGGTAGGGCGCTTCGGCCCGATCGATCCGCGTCAGGTTCAGCCACAGCCGGCCGGCCTTGACCGCCGTCAGCAGCGCCGCACCGTCGATGTCGCCTATCGCGACCCGATGATTGTCTTCGAGTCGCGCCGGGTCGTTGCCCATGCTGTGCGCATAGAGATGCTGACGCGGAAAGCGGTCGAGCAGTGCGATCAGTGCGTCGTCGCTGAACAAGGCCTGATCGTGAAGCCGATGCTGGCCGAGCACCGGCTGCTGGCCGAACTTCGTTCTCAGCCACCAGGGCAGATCAACCCCCAGGTCCAGAACGCTAGTGGGCGCGGAAGGCTTCATAGGCTGGCGTGGTTCTTGGCCTGATCAGGTCTTGATCGGGAAATCCTCGGACTTGATACCCGCGCCGGTCTGTACGTCATCGCACAGTGCCCCGGGCCGCGTGCCGATACGGATCTCACGAAAGCACAGCACAGCAATGCCGACGGTATTGAGCAGCTCGCCGATCAGGATGCCGAGCGGCGCACCGGCACCACCGAACCTGCCGATGCCCCAAAAGCTGACGGCCAGCGCCAGCAGTGCGCAGACCAGGGTCAGCGAGGTCAGCGAGCGGAACCGTTCGCGGACGATCGGCAGATAGACCAGCTGCTGATTGACCGCCATCAGCGCGAAGCTCGCCGACCACAGAAGCAGCAGCAGATCGCGCTGCGGGAAGTTCTTTTTCAGCAGCACCGCGAACAGCCAATCGCGCAAAAGCCACAGGGCGGTGAAATAGATCAGCGACACAAAGGCAATTACCAGCGAGAAGCCGATCAGCCGGCGCAGCACCAGCGAGGCGCCGCGTTCATGCAGCCAGCGAGAGGCGAGGGGTAGCAAGAGCGAGCCGATGCCGGTCGACAGCAGATTGACCGGCATCACCAGCAGCCGGGTTGCAGCGATTGCCGCTACCGCGCTGATATCGAGCGTGCCGGCAACCAGCCAGGTATAGCCCTGGCTGAAACTCCAGTGGATCGCCGCGCCGGCGGTCGACCACGCACCGAGTGGCGCGATCGCCCGCAGGATGCCCGGCGCACCCTGCGGATTCCAGGGCTCGACCTTGTGCAGGCTTCGAGCCAGCTGCCGGCTGGCCAGCAGCGCGGCGATTGCCAAGCCCAGAATCGCCCCCAGTGCTGGCATCGGGCTGAAGCTTGCCAGGAGCACGCCAGCGACGAGCAGGCCGGCGTAGCCGAGATCGCCCCAGAGCACCGGATGAAGCCGGCGATAGGCAATGAGCACCATGCGGAAATACTCGCGGCGCAGTGCCGCAACCATCGCCAGGATCGCAGCCGCCACCAGCAGCAAGGTCGGCAGATCGAGCCGGCCACCAAGCCATAGCGTCAGTGCGCTGATCAACGCCAAGGCGGCCAGCGACACGACCACCCGGCGCTGTTCGCGATACAGGCCGCCGGTGAGGTCGCCGCAGGCGGACAGCTCCAGGCGGGTCATCCGATTGACCATCGGCGGTGCGATGTAAGCGTTCTGCAGCGAGGTGGCGAGCAGGATTGCGCCGGAGACCAGGATGTAATAGCCATACTGCAGATCGCTGCTATGGCGGATCAGCAACAGGCCGACTGCGAAGCTGGTGGCCGACAGCACTGCCTGGCTGACCAGCGCGCTGCCGAGCATGCGCACGAAGGCCGTGCGCCGGCCCGGCCGCCGGGCAGGGAGCCGCAGTGGGTTCGACAGCGGCGTGCTCATCGCAGGCGTCGCTTGGTCGGCAGCCAGCCGTGATGGCGGCGGCGCAGCAGCAGTCGCAGTTTCCACAGCACGAACCAGGGTGCGCGCAGCAGATCGAGCAGGCCGGCAGCGCCCCGGCCGCTGAGCTGCCAGCCGCGCAGCACGTAGATCAGCAGGCTGGCTGCGGCAATCGCTGCAGGCCAAAGCCAGGCGCTGGCCTGGTTCTGCGCCAGCGACAGAGCCGCGGCCGCAGCCATCAACAGCAGCACGCCCAGCGCGATGTACGACAAGGGCAGCACCAGCAGATCCAGCGCCAGATCGAGACAGACCCGGCTGCGCCGCTGCCAGGCCGCACGCAGCAGCGGCAGCGTCTGAGTACGGATCAGCGCGTAGCGTCCGCCTTCCCAGCGCTGGCGCTGGCCGCCGGCGACCTCCGCGCTGCTTTCCATCACGGCATTGGCGAACGCTTCGCCGGCGTAGTGCACGCGATGGCCAGCGAGCCCGAGAGCGATACCGTATTCGAGATCCTCGGTCACCGAGAACGCCCGATACGGCACCTGGTCGAGCAGCCTGTGAGTCAGACACCAGCCGTTGCCGCGCAGGCCGCAGGACAGGCGCAGACGTTCTCGGGCCCGCGAGCGCAGGCTGTGAATGGCGCCGTGCGCGATCGCCATCAGCCCGGTGCGCCAGGACTCACCCGGATTGAGCACGCCGTAATGCGCCTGCACCGCACCGGCACCGGCCTCGATGCGGGCCGCGAAGGCTTCGAGCAGATTCGGAGACACCTCGGTATCAGCATCGATGATCACCGCAGCGTCGGCCCACTGGCCTTCACGGCTGCGCTCGAGGGCGAGGTGCAAGGCGTGGCCCTTGCCGCGCAGCAGCGGCTCGTTCCGCTCGCGGACATCGGCCCCCGCGGCCAGTGCCAGCGCCGCCGTGTTGTCGCTGCAGTTGTCGGCGACCACCATCAGCCACCAGCGGTCGCTCGGCCAGTCGAGCTTGCGCAGGCTGGCCAGGCAGCGCTCGATCACCGCCGCCTCGTCGTGGGCAGGCACGATCACGTCGAAGCGCAGGCGGCGCGACGAGCGCATCGGCGGCAGCGGTCCTGCGGAACACACGCTCAAGCCGAGCAGGTAGGCGCAGGCGGCCAGCAGCGGAATCGCCAGCAGCGCGAGCAGGGAGTCGATCAGCACGGTCAGGGCGGCCATCAGGCGTACTCGCGGTAATGAAAACCGGCGAAGCTGCTCAGCTTCCCGAGGTTTGCCGCCGCCTTGCTCAGCCAGTGCACGGCGCGGTGCCGGCCCAGCGGCCAGCACAGCAGCGCCAGCAGGAGGGCGACGATCATCTGGCTCAAGGCCCGCGCGAACAGCAACGCACGGCCAGCGCCGGACAGCGTGCCGTAACGGCCTGCCAGCGCATGGCGGGCATAGTCCTGTCCGCCGCGCAGCGCCCTCAGCAGCAGCCAGCGCAGCTTCAGACGCTTCGCCTCCACCGGTTCGAAGACCTCGGCTTCATCGCACCAGATGATTCTTGCGCCGCCCTGCACCAGCCGGTTCAGCAGATCGCCGTCCTCGCCGCCGGTGCAGCCATAGGCCGGGTCAAACGGTGAGTTGTCGACGCGCAACAGCGAGGCACGCAGCAGCACGTTGCCGAAGCGCAGACGGTTGCCGGGAACCAGGCTGCCGGTCTTCATGCGCGCCCAGTCGTAAAAGCGGCCGTGCCGCAGCCAGGCCACCGCGTCTTCCGGCAGCACCGGCAGCACCGGCCCAAGCACGCCGTCGACGTCGACAGCAGCCTCGGCCAGTCGCGCCAGCCAATGCGTGGGTGCGCGCTCGTCATCGTCGACGAAGGCCAGCCAGTCGCAGGTGGCCCAGGCCACGGTCTGGTTGCGGGTCAGCGACAGGTTCTTGACCGGCTGGACTGTGTAGCGAATCGGAAAGGGTGCGCCGGAGCGTGCCTGTTCGACGACCGCCCAGGCGCTGCCAGCGGCATCATTGTCGACCACCACCACTTCCTGCGGCAGCAGTTGCTGATGGGTGAGATCGCCGAGCAGTGCGGCAAGTCGCTCGGCCCGGCGATAGGTCGCGATGCAGACGCTGATCGTCATGGTCTGCTCACGGTGCCGGCGGCCGGTCGATGCGATGAGCCTTGGCGAATGTCGCGCGCAGATCGTTGCGGGCGCGGTAGACGTTCCAGCCGAGCAGGGCCGCCGCTGTCCAGTTCAGCAGGGACGCCGGCTGCTGAGTCAGCACCAGCAACGGCGCCATCACCACGAAGAACAGCAGTCGGGTCAGTGGCAGCGGCGCTTCCGGCCAGGCTTTGCCGCCGAACCGGTAGACGTAGTACGGCAGCCACTTGGCCAGCACGTGAGCGGCCAGCGCCAGCGCGCCGACCGCCGCCACCGGCACCAGCACCGCGAACGCCGCGCTGCGCGCCAGCTGCAGGCCGGGGAACAGCCAGACCCGGGTGCGCTTGTCATAGCGGTTGTACAGACGGAACCAGCCGAGGGTCGCCAGCAGCACCGCCAGCCAGCGAATGAAATCGATGATCGCCGGCGGTTCCGGCCAGCGCAGCAGCAGGATCGCCGCCGTTCCGAACAAAAATGCCCAGATCCAAGGCTGCGCCGCCGGCGTGGCGACCTCGTTGGCATGAAAGGGCGGGCTAAGCTTGGGCTCCGCCTCGAAGCGATCGGCAATCCGATCGTTGTCGGCATAGCCGCATTCGTAAATCGTCCAGAACGACAGCAGCAGCAACAGCAGGCCGGCGATGTGCTGCAGCGGCAGCGCTGCCAGCGCTACCGAGCTGAGCACCCAGAAGGCGAAGTCCTCCTGCAGGATTCCGCGCACGATGTAGCGCTCGCCGGGTCGCTTGACCTGGCTCAGATAACGGCCGGGCAGATAGACGTCGGCCAGCGCGCAGCGGTAGCGGGCGTCCGGCCACAGCGTGCGCAACGGCACGGCGCAGCGGTCGAGCAGCGGCAGATCGTCGAGCGAATCGGTGATCACCAGGCTGTTGCGCACGGTGTCGTCGCCGAGCGTCTCGACAGTCATCGCAAGCTTGCCGCGCTGGCGATCGCGGCAAGATGCCGCAAAGCTGGAATCGCCCACCGCGACGATCGCCAGTTCGCCAATGCCGAGCGCGGCAATCAAAGGTGTGACCAGGCTGCGGAAACCAAGCGTGACGATGACGGGCCGCAGCACGCGGCCGTGCAGGGCTTCGATCAACGGACGGTTGGTGAACTGCGCGGCCCGCTGCGGCAGCGAGCGCTGCCAACGGTCGCGTGTCCATGGCATCAGCTTGAGAACTAGCTGCAGGCGCCAGACATCACGGCTGGTGGCACCGCCGGTCCAGCGCCAAGGCTTGATCGAGTCGAGGGCCTGCATCAGAACGGCGGCCAGCAGCGCCGGACGCGCGCAGTCGAGGTAGTCCTCGGTGGAATTGCGCAGATACAGGGTTTCATCGAGAT
>NZ_CAISIQ010000186.1 GCF_903885465.1 uncultured Nevskia sp. | reverse complement strand
GTTCTCGACGGATCCAACCGATGTGCAGCTGGAACTGAGCAATCGTGAACTGAAGGATCTGCTTGCCCGCACCCAGTTTGCGATGGCCCAGCAGGATGTCCGCTACTACCTGAACGGCTTGCTGCTGGAGATTCGTCCGGGCCGCTTGCGTACTGTGGCGACTGACGGACATCGTCTGGCGATGGCCGAGTTGAATCGCGAACTGAGTGCCAAGAAGGACACCCAGGTGATCCTGCCGCGCAAGACCGTCATCGAGCTTCAGCGTCTGCTCGACGTCAGCGATGCGCCGGTCAAGCTGTCGCTGACCAGCAACCAGATCCAGGTTGATCTCGAAGACCTGCGTCTGACGTCGAAACTGATCGAAGGCCGCTTCCCGGATTACGAGCGCGTGATTCCGGAAGACTCGGACAAGATCATCAAGTGCGGTCGCCTGAAAGTGCGTGCGGCACTGGCACGTGCGGCGATCCTGTCGAACGAGAAGTTTCGCGGCGTGCGCTTGACGCTCGAAGCCGACATGCTGCGCATTCAGACCCAGAACCCGGAACAGGAAGAAGCCGAAGAAGAAGTCGAAATCGAATACAACGGCGCGCCGTTGGAGATCGGCTTCAACGTCAGCTATCTGCTTGATGCGCTGGACGCGATCGAAGGTGAAGAATTCATCTTCAAGCTGCGCAGCCCGGATGCCAGCGGCCTGATCCACGATGCGGCGCAGGCCAGCGGCAAGTTCGTCGTCATGCCGATGCGGCTCTGATCGCCGTATTGATCGGCGACTCATGAAGCGATGCGTTTCCGCCGGGCGAAGGCGCAACACTTTCGCCTGTTTCAGGCTTTCGATTTCGAGCCGCATCCCCGGCTGAACTTTGTCACCGGCGCCAATGCCGCTGGCAAGACCAGTTTGCTGGAAGCGCTATACGTCTCCGCTCGCGGAGACAGCCACCGCGGCGCCATCTCGACCTTGGCCACCGATGGTCAGTCGTCCTTCCTGATCGACACGCGAATCTCCGGGGTAGAAGGTCGTCCGGACGATAAGGTCGAAGTGCGCTGGCAGGATCGCCGAGTCGCAGTTCGGATCAACAATCAATCCGCCGGGCTTTCCGATCTGGTCCGGCGGATGCCTGTTCTGCTAATCGATCCTCTGGCCCACCGCCTGATCGAGGAAGGTCCTGGCATCCGTCGGCGCTTCATCGATTGGGGTGTGTTCCACATGGAACAGGAATTCCATGATCAGTGGCGGCGCTTCAATCGTGCATTGCGCCAGCGCAACGCAGCATTGCGAGCCCAGGCCAGTGTTCGAGAAATTGACAGCTGGTCACCAGAACTGGCGGTCACTGCTGATTCCTTGACGGCGATGCGCGAGCGTTACTTGGATCGGCTGAGCCTACTGGCGCCCAAGTACTGGCAATCCTTGGTGGACGAAACCGGTTGGACACTGGCCTTTGTTCGCGGCTGGCGAGACGGCGAGAGTTACGCCGATACCCTGATCCGAACGCTCGAAGGTGACCGAAACGCGGGTCATACCCGTGAAGGACCGCATCGGGCAGAGCTTCGCGTATTGAGCGACAATTCGCTGTTGAAGGAACGAGTCAGCCGCGGTCAGCAAAAGCTGCTGATTGCCGGGTTGATGTTGGCGCAGGGCGAGTTGTATCGACAGAAGCATGAAGACGCCCCTGTGCTGCTGCTCGATGATTTTGCAGCCGAGTTGTCGATGGACTCCCAACAGCGGCTGCTGACTCAACTGCAAGCCTGGTCTGGGCAGAGCGTCATCACGGCGCTTGAGTACAGCCCATTGCTTCAAGCCACGAACGACCATGCCATGTTCCACGTGGAACATGGCGAGATCACATTGAAGAAGACGATATGACCGATCAGCACGACGCCCCGAGCCCGACCCAGAATCACATTGCCAGCGGCAATTACGACGCCAGCGCGATCAAGGTGCTGAAAGGCCTGGATGCGGTACGTCAGCGCCCGGGCATGTACATCGGCGATACCGATGACGGCACGGGTCTGCACCACATGGTGTTCGAAGTCGTCGACAATTCGGTTGATGAAGCGCTCGCCGGTCATTGCACGGAAATCACTGTCACCTTGCAGCTCGATGGCAGCGTCACCGTCACCGATAACGGCCGCGGCATCCCGGTCGATATCCACGAAGAAGAAGGCCGTTCGGCTGCCGAAGTGATCATGACCATCCTGCACGCCGGCGGTAAGTTCGGCGGCAGCGGTTATAAGGTGTCCGGCGGTCTGCACGGTGTCGGTGTGTCCGTCGTCAACGCGTTGTCTGAAGTGCTGATGCTCGATATCTACCGCAACGGCAATCACCATCATCAGGAATACCGGATGGGCGTGCCGCAGGCGCCGTTGGCCGTGGTCGGTCCGTCCGAGAAGCGCGGCACGTCGGTGCGCTTCTATCCGAGTGGCAAGGTCTTCACCAATCTCGAGTTCCATTACGACATCCTGGTCAAGCGCCTGCGCGAGCTGTCGTTCCTAAACTCGGGACTGCGCATCGTGCTGCGCGAGGAATTGAGCAATCGTGAAGACGTGTTCGAGTACATCGGCGGCATCAAGGCCTTCGTCGAATACCTGAACCGCAACAAGACCGCGCTGCACGAAACGGTGCTGTACATCAACACCGAAATCGATGGCATCGCCGTCGAAGCGGCGTTGCAATGGAATGATTCCTATCAGGAAAATGTCTTCTGCTTCACCAACAACATTCCGCAGAAGGATGGCGGCACGCATCTGACCGGCTTCCGTAACGCGCTGACCCGCACCTTGAACGAGTTCGTCGAGCGTGAAGGCATGGCCAAGAAGGAAAAGGTCGAGCCGGTGGGAGACGACTCCCGCGAAGGCCTAACCGCTGTGCTGTCGGTAAAGCTGCGCGATCCCAAGTTCTCGTCGCAGACCAAGGAAAAGCTGGTGTCCTCGGAAGCCAAGGGTGCTGTGGAAAGCGTGCTGAACAAGAAGCTCGCCGAGTTCCTGCTCGAACGTCCGCGCGAAGCGAAAGCGATCGCGATGAAGATCGTCGAAGCCGCGCGTGCTCGCGAAGCTGCTCGCAAGGCACGCGACCTGAACCGCCGCAAGGGCGCGCTCGATATCGCTGGCCTGCCGGGCAAGCTCGCGGATTGCCAGGAAAAGGATCCGGCGAAGTCCGAACTGTTCCTGGTCGAGGGTGATTCGGCAGGTGGCAGCGCCAAGCAGGGCCGCGATCGCCGTTTCCAGGCGATCCTGCCCCTGAAGGGCAAGATCCTGAACGTCGAGAAGGCGCGTCTGGAAAAGATGCTGTCTTCGCAGGAAGTCGGCACGCTGATCACCGCGCTGGGCTGCGGTATCGGCCGTGACGACATGAAGCCGGAGAACCTGCGCTACCACCGCATCATCATCATGACCGACGCCGATGTCGACGGCGCTCACATCCGCACCTTGCTGCTGACTTTCTTCTACCGGCACATGTATGCGCTGGTCGAACGCGGTCACGTCTACATCGCGCAGCCGCCGCTGTACAAGCTGAAGAGCGGCAAGCACGAGACTTACGTGAAGGACAACAATGAGCTCGAAGACTGGCTGTTGAAGTCCGCACTCGACGAAGCCTCGTTGACCACCGCGGCCGATGCGCCGGCGCTGCCGACCGACAAGCTCGCCCAGCTGGTTCGTGACACCTCGCGCATCCAGAGTGCGATCGAGCGTCTGTCCCGTCACTACGATCGTCATGTGCTCGAACGCCTGTTCGATCACGCCCCGATCGCGCCTGAAGCCAGCCGCGAAACCTGGCTCGCGGAATTCGCCTCCAGCCTCAATGCCGGCGTTGCTGTTCAACGCTATATCGTTGAAATGCAAGGGAATTCATTGATCGTCAACCAGCTCGTGCACGGTTTGGCGCACCGCTACGTGTTCGGCGAGGATTTCTTCAACACGCCGGAGTATCAGCTGGTCTGCCGCTTCAACAACGAGGCGAAGACGCTGATCAGCGCAGGCGCCACGGCCCGCCGTGGCGAACGCGCGCGCGCGGTGTCGAGCTTCGCCGAAGCCTACGTCTGGCTGACCGCCGAAGCGCGTCGCGGCCTGCACGTGCAGCGCTACAAGGGCCTGGGCGAGATGAACCCGGAACAGCTCTGGGAAACCACGCTGGACCCGACCGTGCGCCGCCTCGTGCAGGTTCGGGTCGAAGACATCATCTCCGCGGACCAGATGT
>NZ_CAISIQ010000185.1 GCF_903885465.1 uncultured Nevskia sp. | reverse complement strand
GGCTGGCGCCGATCTCGGCATGGACGCTCAAGCTCGCGGCATCAATGGCGACCGGGCGTCCGAAGCCATACAGCCAGCAGGCAACCGATTCCAGCGCGCCAAGCTCTTGGTCGAGGTTTCGGGTCAGCAGCTGGATCTGCGGAACCAGGGCCTGTGCGGCCGTGGCCGACATGCCGGGAACGACGGACTGCTGCTCGGCAGTACTGGAGACGAATGCGATCGTCCGCCGCGGCCCCCGGGTCTCGATGACAGCCACCGGCACGGCGTCCGGTGGAGACAGCGCCTCCAACGGGAGCTTGGGCAAATTGACCGTGAGCCAGAGCATGGACTGACCGTCATGCCGCGAAACGAAACGGCGCCACGACGGTGTCGCCGCCTCGAGCGCCCCGGCAACGCTCAACCGTAATCCGCAGGCCCTCATGGGATGGCTGTACATCGAGGCGCACCGCCGGAGTGGAATCCGCCTCCGCTGCTTCGCCGTGCATGAGGAACGCGATCGCCTTGCCGGTGTCTGCCGCGACCTGCAGCCGGCGCACGATCGGTGCCGCAAGCGCGGGGATCCAGAGCGCGACACCACCGAACAGGCCCGATCGAAGCAGCTGCTCGGTCGACCAGAGTGCGTCGATGCGGTCCTTGGGATCGATCCAGGCCAAACGGGTCAGCACCACGCCTTCGTCACGCAGTGCCGGGGCATAGGGAACAAAGGGTGGCGCCACCAGCGCCACATGCCGGCCAGCTGCCGTCATGCGAGCCAGGGCCGGCGTCAGCAGGGAGATGCCCAAACCGCTGCTCGATGCGATGATTTGACTGACCGCACTGATCGGCCAGCCGCCGTTCAAAGCGCGGTTCAGGCCTTCATATCCCGTTGGCTCGGTGGGCGGACGGTCACGACCGAGCCCCCGGGTAACACCCGGGATTTGCGGCCACGCTCGGACGCGGGGCACTGGCCCTGTCATGAACGAAGCTGCTGGTGGCTTTGAGGGGAAGCAACCCGGAACATGGATTTACACGAATATGTATGGACATACATAATCAACCAACTGCCGAAGCGTCGCAAGACGTTGACCGCCCCTGCCCATGACGCCGAAAGGAATTTGACCGGTCGACGCCGTCGATTGCCGCGATTTCTCGCCGCCGCCTGCGCAGCGACGGTGGCCGGCGCGGCGTTCGGCAACTTGGCGGTCAGGGCGGACGCTTCAGATGCCAATTTGTGGAAATCACTGTTTCAAGGACAGGTTCTTCTCGTCGGGGAAACCCATCAGCGCGAGGGCTCGCTTCACCTGATGCGCCGGGTCGTCGAGATGACACGGGCGACGCACGCCTGCGTGACGCTGGCGGTGGAGGTGGCGGCAGACCAGCAAGGTGCCCTTGACCGCGTCGTGGCGGGTGTTGCATCGGTTCAGGCCGTCGCGGTCTGGGATGCGCTCGATTTTCCGGCCTACCGGGTCTTCCTCGACGAGATGCTGCAGCTCAGCGCTCGGGCACCCTGCTTTCGTGTGGTCGCGGCCGATCTTCCCGTGGAGGTTCCCGGCCTGCGCGACGAGGCAATGGCGAAAGCCGTCATCGAAGCCAGTCGAACGGGTGCATTCGTGGTCGGCCAGTTCGGCGCGCTGCACACCGCGAGGGGGCTTCGGTACAGCAGCGCACCCGAGGAGCGAAATCTGGCCGATCAGTTGGAAGCGGCCGCGCTCGAAGTCTGGATTCTTGGAGAGCACTGGTCGAAGTCCTGCAAAGGCACCCTGAGCGGACCTCAATCTGCGACCGCCAAAGCATACGCGCGCGACCTTGGGCGGATCATCAACGGGCGGATTCTTGGGGGACTGCTCGCAGATGCCGTACAAAGCCTTTGCCTGCCGGTCAATCAAACCCGGTGACCGCCATTCCGAAGACGCGGGCTACACTCAATCCATGTGCGGACGCTACAACATCATTCCCGATGCATCTGCCTGGGCAGACGTCGGGGAGTTGCTGTCACCCGAGATCCTGGAAGCACTCCGTGCGCTGGCGCCCCGCTACAACGTCGCGCCGACGCAGACCCTTCCGATCATCGTCATGGGTGATGAAGGAAGGCCCGTTCTGATCGAGGCGCGCTGGGGCTTCATCCCCCACTACTGGACCAAGTCCACCCCGCCGCCGATGACGACCAATGCCCGATCCGAAACGGCCGCGACGAAACCGATGTGGAAGTACGCCTGGCGGAATCAGCGCTGCTTGATCCCTGCTTCCGGATGGTACGAGTGGTTCGTGTTGGAAGATGGAAGATCGCGGCCTCCGCGGATTCCGCACCTCGTCCGGAAGGAGGACGGCAAGCACATCTTGTTTGCGGGCTTGTGGTCGATGCATGGCAACCTGCCCACCTGCAGCATCGTCACCATCAAATCGCCACCTAGCGTCGCTGAAATACATTCGCGGACGCCTGTCGTGTTGCATCCAGACTATTGGAACGCCTGGATCGACCCTGCCGAGAACAATCCCGATGCTGTCAGCGACATGATCCAGAACGGTGCCACAAAGCGGTTTGTTCTGCGTACCGTGGGGCCTGCGGTCGGGAACTCGCGCAATCAGGGGGCGGACCTGATCGAGCCGTACGAGTGGGAGCAGATGACGCTTCAGGGCAAAGTGACAGTCGACGAAGACGTTTTGCGCTGGCTCACCGAGACGCCCGCTGACGAACTTCGCCGAGCCTTGGCGGCACGCCTGGACAAGGCACCGCTTCCATCGGCTGCCGAGCGCCGGCTGTGGTTCAGGACCATCGAGGATCGGGATGACGCCGAGGCTCTCGCCGATCTCATGGCGATGATTCGGGACAGTCTCAGGGCGACGAAGACGGTCATCCCTAAACCACCGCCGGATAAGCCACAACAGTCGCTCTTCTAAGCGACGACTGGAAGATATCCAATCGACAGGTGATCCGATCGGAGGCGATCGCACGGAAATTCGAGAATCGCCATCTCAAGATGAAGAACGCCAGCGCGGCATAGTTGAAATGGCTTTGCCGCGGAAAAATACCGATCGGGTCGCCTGGAAGCGACGAATACATCGATCACTTGACGTCGCAGCTAGGCACTTATTCCGTTAAAGGCTCCGATCGATACGACGAAACGAACGGTCGCTTTGTGCCATTAGAGGTCCTCCGCGACTGACCGCTTCCGAACCCTGAAGAAATCGCCGCGACCCTCGCCAGGTCCGCGCTACGCAATCCCCTCCTCTCTTTGGGAGCGAGAACGCGCGGCCACTCGCCCTCTACGGTCAAGGTCCGGGACTTCGATCCCGGCTAAAAACTGATTTGCCGCCGCGCGCCGCTGGCAGCCCGAGAGTAGGAAGCAAGCTCGCGCCCGTCGCCTGGAAGATCGGCCACACCGAGGAAGCAAGGGAAACTTCCCGCGCGAGCTGTCCAAACAGATGGCCGATGCCGGCCTGTTCCGCATTTCCTGCAAGTTATCGTCTGTACTGTCGGGTGAGGCCGATCCAGGACGGCGGGGCACGGAAATCAGCCGGCAGTAGTGGGGGCGCTCGTCCCGCGATCCGAACGAAGCAGCGTGATCGCAATCATGACCATCGATGCCATCGTCAGGGGAGCCACCAGGACCGCTACCACGTACCCGATCGCATCGAACACATTGCCGTGTGCGCCAAAGGCCTTTGCGTAGCCGCCTGTCAGGCAGTGGACGTTTCCGAAGGGCACGCAGAAGTAGAAGATGGTGTTGCCCCAAACGGTTGCAATAAGCGCATAGGCGATCATTGTTTTCTGGATTCCCGACATCCTTGGCAGGATCGATGCTCCGAAGGCGCAGAGCAAGCCGTTGAGAATCGGACCGACGTGGGCTTCCGCCCATCCGTGCTTGTCGCCCGGCATGTTGACGTCGAACGCGAACAACGGCCACACGTTCACCTCCTGCAGCTGGGCGAACGCGAAGAACCACCCGCCGATCAGTCCGACAAGGACGCCCAGGGCGGCATGGCCCTGCATGGTCTTCTGAAGCGATTGGGTTCGGATATCCGGATCGTTATGTAGCATTTGCTTCTCCTGAGTGAATGAAAAGGTCGGCGATTTCTTGTGGCTTTGATCGCGTTTGCGTATTCCGGGAATGATGATCAGTGATTAGCTCACTGCCTCAGCGACCCTCGAGTTCTGGCGGCTTGTTGTCTTTGAGCGCCTTCAAACCGATGGACAGGTCGCGCGAGGTCCAGATCGGCTTCTGCACTGCATCCATCGCGTCATCTGCAGCCTTGACGCCTTGGTTCATGCTGAGCAAGGCGAGTTTTTTGGTCGCGCCGTGCGCGACCGTAGGTCCCTTCGCTAGTTCCTGAGCGATCTCGAGCGTCTTGGCTTCGAGCTCGTCCTCCGGCACGACCAGGTTCACCAGGTTCCACCGTTCGAGCGTGGCAGGGTCGTAGCGGCGGGCCAGCATCGCCATCTCCTTGGCACGCAGGGCACCGGCGCGCTGCGTCACACGCTGCACGGCACCGGCCAGCGGGTGAATGCCGAGCATGGCTTCGACCGAACCGATCTTCGCCGTCGACGCAGAGATGACGTAGTCACATGCCAAGGCCAACTCGAAACCGCCACCGACACAGGTGCCGTGAATGCTGGCGACAATGGGGATCGGAAGATTTTCGAAGGCGTCTAGGAAAACTTCGGCATCGAACGCTGAAGGCTTGACGCCTGTCTGCACGCTTTCTTCGAACATCTGGATCTCGGCCCCGGCCGAGAAGTGGCGCAGACCGCTGCGAATGATGATGGCGCGGGCGCCCGCGGCATGAGCTGCCTTCAGTTCCTTGTAGATCGCCTCGAGCAGGATCGACCCGAGCAAGTTGTGCGGCCGGCGTACCAACGACAGCACAGCGACCTTGCCCTCCATGCGGCTTTCAATCACGCCTTCGACTGACATTCAATTCTCCTACCTGAATTTGAGGTGACTTCCTGCGGAAAGCGGTCTCAGGCCGCCCTTGTCTGGGTGCTCTGAAGCTGGGGATCGGAGAGCAGGACCTTGGCTTCGATCAGACGATCGATCTGCTGATCACTCAGTCCAATTCCCTTGCAGATCTCGCGGTTGTGCTCACCGCGCAGCGCCGGAGAGCCGCTCGGTTCCAGCTCGTCCCGCGAGAACCGCCAGGGAGACCCGGAAATGCGATAGGTGCCGCCGGCGCGATCGGGGATCTCCTGGACGGCGCCCCAGTACTCGGCCCATTCGGAATTGGCCAGGTCTCCAAGGGTGCGCAGCTCGCCCATGGCGATCTTCGCTTCGTCGAACTGCGCGTCGAGATCGCGGATGTCGCGGAACGTGTAGATCCACGCCTGGATGATCGCGTGCAGCTCCTTTCGATTGGCGGCACGGTCGGCGGCGGTGGAGAATCGCGGATCCGTCATCAGGTCCGGGCGGCGCATCGCCTGGACGTAGAACGGGAACGTCAGTGACTGCACCATGCTGATGGCAGTCAGGAACGGCTCGCCGCCAGGCCCCACGAAGAACGGACAGTCGGTCGCACCCAAAATGGCAGGCTCCGCCCCGAGCTCGAGGTTGCCCAGATCAACGTGCGCGCGCTCATTGATCGACATCAGCGTTGCTGCCATCGATACATCGACGTACTGGCCCACGCCCGAGGTGGCGCGACCCTGCAGTCCGGCCAGGGCCGCGATGGTCGCCTGGAGGCCCGCATAGACATCCGCGTGCGACAAACTGTCGGTCCTGGGTTCGGTCAGCGCTTCACCGTAGTGCCCCAAGCTGTGCCGAGTGAGTCCGACCTCGGCTTGCACGGTTGGCGCGTAGGCCATCCGGCCACGCCAGGGACCGCCTTGGCCATAACCTGTAATCGCTACGTAGATCAGGCCTGGATTGCGGGCAGACATGACCTCGTAGTCGATGTCGAAAGCCTTCAGCGTTCCAGCTCGAAAGTTCTCGACGACGATGTCAGCCCCATCGCACAACTGAAGTGCCAGTTCCCGCGCGCCCGGGACATTGAGATCGATGCTGATGTTGCGCTTGCCCGCGTTCTGCTGGGCGTAATAGCCCGACATGCCCGCCTTGTACGGGGCGGCGTAGCGCGAGATGTCGCCGCGCGGCGGTTCGATCTTGATGATCTCGGCACCCAGCTCATGCAACATCCGTGTGCACAGTGGGCCCGCCAGAACGCGTGAAAAATCGACGACGCGAATCCCCTTGAGCGGTCCGCTCATGTCAGCGCCCCTGATACGCGGCGGTACCGGGCATGCCGGTCGCCTTCAATGCGGCCAGGCCAATCTTGAGGTCTTCGGAGGTCCACAGCGGCTTCTGCAGTTCGACCATGGCGGCGTCGGCCGCCTTGATTCCCTGATGCATCGCAATGGATGCGAGCTTCTTGGTCGCGATATGGGCGAGAGTGGGCCCGGCCGCAAGCTGCTGGGCGATCGACATCGCAGTGTCTTCGACCCGCTCATCCGCCACCACCAGGTTCACCAGTCCCAGTTGTTCAAGCTCTTGAGGAGTATGGTCGCGCAGGACCTCGATCTCCTGGGCCAGGCGGTGCAGTTCGGCAACAGCGTGATCGAGACTCGCGTCGCCCTCGATGCGGCGCAGGTGAGCGGTCGTCGAAACCACTACGTAGTCGCAGGCCAGGGCCAGTTCGTAACCGCCGCCTACACACTTGCCGCGAACGGCAGCGACGATCGGCAGCGGAAATTCATCGAACTGGGTCAGCAGCCCAAGAACTTCTCCTGCTCCCCTGTCCTGTCCGCTCAACTCGCGCTTGACCTGGGCAGTCTGGTCACCATCGGAAAAGTCGGCCAAGTTGCTGCAAAGCAAAACGGCCCGCGTGCCGGCTTTGCGCGCCTGCTCCAACTCCGTAAGCAGGGCCGTCAGGAGCGCTTGGGTCAGAACGTTGCGGGGCGGCGCCTGCAGGGATAGGACCGCCAGCCCTCCGCGTCGCGCATGGTCGATCAAGGGC
>NZ_CAISIQ010000184.1 GCF_903885465.1 uncultured Nevskia sp. | reverse complement strand
GAGGCTGCGGGACAGTGGATCTTTTCGGTATGTACCGAAGCGATGCCGCTGCCCGGTTGTGCCTGACGAGATACAGGCATGATAAATGATAGGCGTTCTCATTTGCAAAGACTTGCAGGCATTGGCTGCGAAATAGCCGCGAACATGTCGGCATCTATACGTAAAATTCACAAATCGCCCTCGCCGGCCGCCCCAACCGCCCCCAAAACGCTCGAAAACCGGCGGCCACGGCGGATGCTCGCTCCGACATAATCGCCACGGACCTCCATCGGAAGACAGGCGATGCTCTACGTCGCAGGCCATTGGCAAGCTGGACACGGCCCCGAGTTCGCGCGGCACGATCCCTCGACCGATGCCGAAATCTGGCGCGGTCAGGCAGCTGACGCCGCTGATGTCGATGCCGCTTTCGCCGCTGCGCGCACCGCGTTCGAGGCCTGGTCGGACACCGGCTTCGAGCACCGCGCCGCCCTCGCTCGTCGTTATGCGGAATTGCTGCGCGAACGCAGCGAAGCGATCGCGCTGACCATTGCTCGCGAAGTCGGCAAACCGCTCTGGGAAGCACGTACCGAAGTAGCGACGATGGCCGGCAAGATCGAGCTGTCGATCCAGGCCTGGCACGAACGCACGGGCCACAAGGAACAAGCCACGACGTTCGGCCGGCATCGCCTACAGCACCGGCCGCATGGCGTGGTCGCGGTGTTCGGTCCGTACAACTTCCCGGGTCATCTGCCGAACGGCCACATCGTGCCGGCACTGCTGGCCGGCAATGCGGTGATCTTCAAGCCCAGCGAGCTGACGCCGATGACCGCAGCGGCGATGGTCCAGGCCTGGATCGATGCCGGCCTGCCGCCGGGCGTACTGAACCTGCTGCAGGGCGAGCGGGCGACCGGCGAAGCGATTGCCCGCCATCCGGATCTGGACGGTCTGTATTTCACCGGCAGCTCGCGCACCGGCGCCTTGCTGAACCAGCAGTTCGCGGCGAATCCCGGCGCGATCCTGGCGCTGGAAATGGGCGGCAATAATCCGCTGGTGGTCGGCAGTCGCTATGACATTGCCGCTGCCGTCCATGAAATTGTTCAAAGCGCCTGGATCACCAGCGGCCAGCGCTGCACCTGCGCGCGTAGGCTGTTCATCGCCAACGATGCTCAAGGCGATGCCCTGGTTGCTGCGCTCATCGAGGCGGCGCGTGCGCTTACTGTCGGCCCCGCGGAAAGCCTGCCGCAGCCGTTCATGGGGCCGGTGGTGTCAGGCCGAGTCGCCGAAGCCCTGCTCGCGGTACAGGCCGATCTCATCGATCGCGGTGCGATTGCCCTGCTGCCAATGACTCAGCTGGCGCTCGGCGCGGCCTACGTGACGCCAGCGCTGATCGATGTGACGGCGATTGCCGACAGCCTGCCGGACGAAGAACACTTCGGCCCGCTGCTGAAGCTGATCCGCTACTCGAGTTTCGATCAAGCCCTGCGCGGCGCCCGCGCCACCCGCTACGGCCTGTCCGCCGGCCTGCTCAGCGATGACGACGCGGAATGGACCGCGTTCCAGCGGGCCAGCCGCGCCGGCATCGTCAATCGCAATCGCCCGACCACTGGCGCCAGCGGCGCCTATCCCTTCGGCGGCGTCGGCGCCAGCGGCAACCATCGCGCCAGTGCCTTCTACGCCGCCGACTACTGCAGCTATCCGGTCGCGACGACTGAAGCCGATCGTCTACTGCCACCACCGGCTTCGACGTCGTAGATGCGTCTGCTTACGGCGTGCACTCTCCAGCCGTGAAGCCGAATTGGTAGCGAACGCCGATGGTCGCTCCGCTGGCGTCGACCGACAGCGACAGATTGGTGGTGTTGAGCGTGCCGTTCGGCGTGTAACCCACCGAGATCACCTGCTTGTGCGGCGCGAAGGCATTGTCGGTAGGCGCGTAGGTCGTGCTGTCTTCGAAGTAGTAGCCCTTGTCCGCGTTGTACTGCGCCGGGCTGACCGAGATGACGCCGAGGCTGACCGAACCATCCGCTGCAATCGAGAATGCAGTGCTGCCGCTGGGCACGCCCGCCGCATTATTTGCAGGGCAGTTCAGCGTGGCAGAGCGGGCGTAGCCGCCGACGATCGCTGCAGCGTTCACGGTGGCAAGGTTGGCGCGGCCGCTGACGCCAGTGCAGTTGCGGCTCTTGCTGGTCTCGAAAGCGATGACGTTGACGGCTGCGGGCTGGATGCTGCCGTCGGGCAGGAACTGCAGCAGGAAACGCGGGGTGAAGCTGCCGGACTGGCGCAGCGAGCTGTAGGCGTTATCACCTTGAAGGATCACACCGCCGCCGTTGCTGGCATCGACGCTGGGCAGGCCATCGACACTGCCGGTGCCATCGGCATTGATGACGACAGTGCGGTTCATCGTGCCGCCGCTATCGGTCGGACAGGCGACGACGTACTGGCCAACATAGGCGGCGCTGAGCTGCGAGGCCAGCGAGCTCGTAGGCGTGATCGGCGGCGCCGTGACATCGCGCTTCCGGGAGACCAGCAACACACCGCTCTCGGCACCGGCGAAACCTTGCGCGGTGAGGGTCAGATAACCCAGCGCCGGCTCATAGGTGATGAACAGGTCGATCGATCCGCCGTTGGCGGCGTAGTAGCGGGCGGTGTCCTTCTCGGTGGCCGTGCCCGGGTTGTCCTGCGTGTAGTCGCTCAGCGTGCGCTGCACATAGCGGTAGCTGACGGTCTGCGTGTTGCCGATCAGGTTCACCGTGCCATCGGCCAGGATCTGCACGCTGTGCAGGCTGGCGTTCGGGAACTCGCTCTCGGCGCCGCCGTAGACGTTGCTGACCTGCAGCCGATAGTCACCGGCCAGCGCGCCGAAGAAAGCGCCGAGGGTTGCCGAGCCAGGCGCGGTAAGCGGCCCGGAAACGACATCGCTGTCCGGCGGAGGCGGCGTTGACGGTGCGGCTGCCAGCATGCCGCCCGAGGTGAAATCGCCGCGTGCGGCTACGTAGCTCCGGCTCGCAGCACTCAGCGCTTGGGCATAGAGATCGAGCAAGCCGTCATAGGCGTCGCCGGCCACACCGGGTGCGATCGTCGCGACGACGGGATCGAAATCGGCCGCTGGCAGCGTGTAGCCGGCGGCAGTCAGCGCCGTGCGCAAGGCCGCGATGGCGGCGTCGATTCCGCTGGCGACCTGCGGCAACTGGGTGGCGAGCGAGGCGCCGCCGAACCAGGCATCGAGCGCCAGCCCGGTCGCGGTGTTGACGGCTTGCGCCAGCGCCAGATCGGTCAGCGGCGTGATGTTGGCGACCGCCGCCGCACTGCTGCCACGGGCCAGCGAATAGAAAACCTCGGCATTGGCGGCCGCCGCCACCGAACCGCCGGACATCGGGATCGCGCAAGGCAGGGCCGCCGTCGGCACCTGTACAGTCCAGGCGCCGTCGCTGCCGCTGCTGGCGCTGGCCGTGCTGCCATCGCCGCACCGCAGGCTGATCGCGCCAGCCGCGATCGGCGCGCCGATCGCTGCACGGCCGCTGATCGTGGTCATCGCGGCTGGCGGCGGTGGTGAAGGTGGCGGCTGGCT
>NZ_CAISIQ010000183.1 GCF_903885465.1 uncultured Nevskia sp. | reverse complement strand
CTTCGGCGAGAACCGCCGGATCCTTCGGCTTGCGCGCTTCGAACAGATCGGCAACACGCGGCAGACCGCCGGTGATGTCACGTGACTTCGAGGCTTCCTGCGGGATACGGGCGACGACGTCGCCGACCTTCACTTCCGCACCGTCCTCGATGTTGATGATCGCCTTGGCCGGCAGCGAGTACGAAGCCGGAATGTCGGTGCCCGGGAAGCTCAGCGACTTGCCCTTGGCGTCGACCAGCGCCAGCACCGGGCGCAGATCCTTGCCGGCCATGCCGCGGGTCTTCGGATCGGTGATCACCAGCGTGCTCATGCCGGTGATGTCATCGGTCTCGCGAGTGACGGTGATGCCGTCCTCGAAGTCCTGGAACTGCACGAAGCCGGCGATTTCCGTGATGATCGGGTGCGTATGGGCATCCCAACGGGCCAGACGCTGACCGGCCTTGACCGGATCGTTGTCGTTGACCTGCACGACGGCGCCGTAAGGAATCTTGTAACGCTCACGCTCGCGGCCGTGGGAATCGACGACGCCGATTTCACCGGTGCGGGTGACGGTCACGCGATTGCCGTCCTTGTTCTTGACCGACTTGACGTTGTGCTCGCGCACCGTACCGGCCGCACGGGCATCGACACCATCGGCCGAGGCCGAACGCGAAGCCGCACCACCGACGTGGAAGGTACGCATGGTCAGCTGGGTACCCGGCTCACCGATCGACTGGGCGGCGATGACGCCGACCGCTTCACCGATGTTGACCAGATGGCCACGGGCCAGATCGCGGCCGTAGCACTTGCCGCAGATGCCGAACGGCATTTCGCAAGTGATCGCCGAGCGGACCCAGACTTCGTCGATCGACAGATCTTCGAGCTTGTTGACCAGCTTTTCGTCGAGCAAGGTGCCGGCCTCGATCGCGACTTCATCGCTTCCGGGCTTGTGCACGTCACGCAGCAGGGTGCGACCGAGCACACGATCGCGCAGCGGTTCCAGAATGTCGCCGCCTTCCACGATCGGACGCATGACGACGCCCTGTTCGGTGCCGCAGTCCTGGGAGGTGACGACCACGTCCTGGGCAACGTCGACCAGACGGCGGGTCAGGTAACCCGAGTTGGCGGTCTTCAGCGCCGTATCCGACAGACCCTTACGAGCGCCGTGCGTCGAGATGAAGTACTGGAGAACGTTCAGACCTTCGCGGAAGTTCGCGGTGATCGGCGTTTCGATGATCGAGCCGTCCGGCTTGGCCATCAGGCCGCGCATGCCGGCGAGCTGACGAATCTGGGCAGCGCTACCGCGCGCACCGGAGTCGGCCATCATGAACACCGAGTTGAACGAGGTCTGACGGACGGTATCGCCCTTCTTGTCGACGACCGCTTCGGTGCCGATGCGCGCCATCATCGCCTTGGCGATGTCGTCATTGGCCTTCGACCAGATGTCGACGACGTGGTTGTAGCGCTCGGACTGCGTGGTCAGACCCTGGCTGTACTGGTCGTCGATGTCCTTAACCTTGATCTCGGCCTCGGCCAGGATGCCGACCTTCTCGTCGGGCACCATGATGTCGTCGAGGCAGAACGAGATGCCGGCCTTGGTCGACATGCGGAAGCCCATGTACATCAGCTGGTCGGCGAACACCACGGTGTCCTTCATGCCGACGCGGCGATACACCCAGTTGATCGTCTGCGAGACGATCTTCTTGGTCATCGTGCGGTTGACCTGGGCGAACGGAATACCGTCCGGCAGGATTTCCGACAGCAGCGCACGGCCGGTGGTCGTGTCGTTGATGCGACGGATTTCCTTGTAGCCGCCCTCGCCGTCCTCGATGTAATCGCGCATGCGGACCTTGATCTTGGCCTGCAGATCGATCAAACCCGATTCATAGGCGCGATGCACTTCCGAGATATCGGAGAAAGTCATGCCTTCGCCCGGCGCGTTGACGCGCTCGCGGCTCATCCAGTACAGACCGAGCACGACGTCCTGCGACGGCACGATGATCGGGTCGCCGTTGGCCGGCGACAGGATGTTGTTCGAGGCCATCATCAGCACGCGCGCTTCCAGCTGCGCTTCGAGCGACAGCGGCACGTGGACAGCCATCTGGTCACCGTCGAAGTCGGCGTTGAAAGCCGTGCAGACGAGCGGATGCAGCTGGATGGCCTTGCCTTCGATCAGTTGCGGTTCGAAAGCCTGGATGCCGAGGCGGTGCAGCGTGGGGGCGCGATTGAGCATCACCGGGTGTTCGCGGATCACCTCTTCGAGGATGTCCCACACCACCGGCGTCTCGGCTTCGACTTCGCGCTTCGCCGCCTTGATCGTGGTGGCGATGCCCTGCAATTCGAGCTTGTTGAAAATGAACGGCTTGAACAGCTCCAGCGCCATCTTCTTCGGCAGGCCGCACTGGTGCAGCTTCAGCTGCGGCCCGACCACGATCACCGAGCGGCCGGAATAGTCGACACGCTTGCCCAGCAGGTTCTGGCGAAAGCGCCCGCCCTTGCCCTTGATCATGTCGGCGAGCGACTTCAGCGGACG
>NZ_CAISIQ010000182.1 GCF_903885465.1 uncultured Nevskia sp. | reverse complement strand
GGTGCGCTCGCCCATCGCCATGCGCAGTGTCTTCGCCGTGCTGCTGCTGATCGCGGCACCGGCCTCGCTGGCCCAGGCCACGCTGGAATCGAAGCTGCGCGATCAGCTGCGCCAGACGACATTGGCGCTGCGCGAAGCCCAGGCGCTGAACGCCGAGCTGAAGCAGAAGGCCGATGCCGCGACTGCCGAAGTGGCGGCTGCGAAAGCGGCACCGGCGCCGGTCGCAGCCGATCCCGAACTGACCGCCAGCCGCAGCGCGCTGCGCAGCGAACAGGCGCGCGCCGTCGCCTTGCAGAGCCAGCTCGACGAGGCGAAGAAGCAACTCGCCGCCGCGCAGACGCAGACCGCCGCCAGCGCCGCGCTGATCAAGCAACGTGAAACCGAACTGCAGCAGCGCAGCACCGAGCTGAAAGACGCCGCCAGTCGCAATGCGTTGCTCGACAGCCGCAACGCCGCGCTGGTCGACATCGGTACCGAACTGGTCGAGCGCTACAAGCGCAAGACCGTCTGGGACGCGATGAAGGACCGCGAGCCGCTGACCGGCCTGCATCGCGTGCAGTTCGAGACGCTGGTGCAGGACTATCGCAACCGCGTACTCGATGCCGCTGCTTCCACCCCTTGTGCTGTCCCCGCTACTCCGCCCGCGCCATGACCGATCTGATCCGTACCAGTGTTTCGCCCGAAGACCTTGCCGACGTGCTGCGCAAGACCGGCTACCGCGCCGCCGTCGTCGAGCCGCAGGGCGGCGGCCAGACGGGTGGCCCGATCGGCCCGCAGGTGCAGAGCGCCGCGCAGGGGCTGGGCTTCTTCATCGGCTTCGGCAATCCGCTGCCGGCCAGTGACGCGGCGCTCGGCGGCTCGCGTCACTACGTCGATTTCGCCTTCCATTGCTGGCTGAACATCGAAGGCGAACTGCGGCCGGATCTGGTCGATAGCTGGAATCGCGGCAAGCGCTTCGCACGCCTGTTCCATCAGGCACCGCTGCTGGTGCTGTCGATGGACGTGGTGGTCGCCGGTGGCGTGGCAGAGGGCTTTCTGATCGCTCATTGCGAGCTCTGGGATCGCATCCTCCAGGACTTCATCGCCCATCTGCGGCTGCCCAATGCGGCCACCGGCGCAGCGGTAGCCGGAGCCGCCGCATGAACCTGGCGAAAGGCGCGGCTGCCGTGTCACGGCAGTGTCAAATTAATGTCGTGTTGACCGGCTAAAAGATCGGCCGTGAAAACCCGCCTGACTCTCGATTCGCCCGTGATGCCTGCGGACGTGGCGCTGCGCCTGTCGACGCGCGGCTGGCTGCAGCGTTGTGCCTGGGCCAGCGGCATGGGCTTCAGCCTGCTCGCCGGCAGCGCCGTGGCGGCGCCGTTCGGCAGTGCCCAGTATTTCCAGAGTCGCGGCGTCACGCCGGCCAATCCCGGCGCGCCGGTGCCGACGGCGCGCGTCGATCCGGTCACCGGCGTCACCGTGGCCACACCGCAGCAGGCGCTGATCCGCGCCAATCGCTCGATCGCCAATCTCAGCCGCGCGGCTGAAGCCTTGGCCAGTACCCAAGCGGCGCAGACGGCGGCGCGGCAGTTGGCGCTTATCGCGCCCAGCGATGTGCCGAACGGCCTCGCGCCCGGCGGCCTGCAGGTTGCGGCCTCGGCGATGAATCAGTTGTCGACCTGTGCAGCAACCAATACCTGCGCCTGGCAGAACGCCAATCTGCCGGTGCAGACGAGCACCGGCGCGCAGACCACGGTCACCGTCCAGCAGACCGCGAAGAAAGCGATCCTGACTTGGGATTCGTTCAACATCGGCCGCGAAACCACGCTGAATTTCGATCAGCGCGCCGGCACCCAGGCCGATGGCAGCAATGACTGGATCGCCCTGAACCGGGTCGGCGCCAATGCCTCGCCGAGCCGCATCCTCGGCCAGATCAAAGCTGATGGCTCGGTCTATCTGATCAACCCGAACGGCGTCATCTTCGGCGGCAGCAGCCAGGTCAACGTCAACTCGCTGCTGGTCTCGAGCCTGCCGCTGTACCTGACCACCCGGCAGAACACGCTGCGGCCGGGCGACGATCCAGTCTACCTGGCCGAATCGAATCGCCTGTTTCTGGAAACCGGCCTGACCTCGACCAGCACCGGCACCGCCAACGGCAACATCCTCGGCCTGAATTCCGGG
>NZ_CAISIQ010000181.1 GCF_903885465.1 uncultured Nevskia sp. | reverse complement strand
TCGCGGAACAGCAGGAACAGGCCGATCGCCATGAAGGTGTCGCCGACGCGAGTGACGACGAAAGCCTTGCGGGCTGCGGCACCGTTGGCAGGGTCCGTGTACCAGAAGCCGATCAGCAGGTAGGAGGCGAGACCCACACCTTCCCAACCGAGATACAGGAACAGCAGGTTGTCGCCGAGCACCAGGAACACCATGCTCAACACGAACCGGTTCACGTACGAGAAGAAGCGGCCGTAGCCCTTGTCCTCGCGCATGTACCAGGAAGCGAACAGGTGGATCAGGAAGCCGACGCCGCAGATCACCGAGATCATCGTCAGGCTCAGGCCATCGAGCCGCAGCTGCAGCTCAGGCTTGAAGCGGCCGACCTCAAACCAGGTCCACAGATGCTGGGTGTACACACCGCCTTCCGGCGGATGGGTCATGAACTGGAACACGCACAGTGCAGTGACCAGCGCCGAAATGCCGACCGAGCCGACGCCGATCACGGCGGCGGCGTTCTCGCTCCACTTGTCGCGTCCGAAGGACAGCAACAGGAAGCCGATCATCGGCGCGAGGAAAACCAGGAAAAGAAGATCGAACATGTCTGCTTATCCCTTCATTTCGGAAGCAGCGTCGGTGTCCAGCGTCTGGAACCGGCGGTACAGCTGAAGGACGAGGGCCAAGCCAACGCTGGCTTCGGCGGCGGCCAGCGTCAGGATCAGGATGAACATCACCTGCCCATCGGCCTGGCCCCAGCGGCTGCCCGAGGCCACGAAGGCAACGGCGGCGGCGTTCATCATCACTTCGATCGACATCAGCACGAACAGGATGTTGCGGCGGACAAGAATGCCGAGCAGCCCGAGTGAAAACAGGATGCCAGACAGGATCAGCGCGTGTTCCAGAGGAACCGTCGCTGCGGTGGTCGCGATTTCGGTAGTGGTCATGGTTTTAGTTTTGATCGCTGATGCGCACGTGGCGGATCAGTCGTGTCTCCCCATGTGGAAAGCGGCGACCAGCGCTGCGAGCAGCAGCATCGACGCCAGTTCCACGACCAGCAGATAAGGCCCGAACAGCGCGATGCCAACCATCTTGGCGTCGATCACCGAGCCGCCGATGCCGCCGTTCAGCGTTGGCGACAGCACGCGGATCATCTCGATCATCAGCACGCCGCAGAGGATGCCGGGGCCAAGCCAGGCTTTCGGCGTCAGCCAGCGACGCTCCTGATCGATCGCCGCCTGGCCGAGGTTGAGCATCATCACCACGAACACGAACAGCACCATGATCGCGCCGGCATAGACGATCACTTCCAGCGCACCGGCAAACGGCGCGCCGATCGAGAAGAACACCATCGCCACCGCGAGCAGCGAGGCGATCAAGTACAGCAGCGCATGCACCGGGTTGGTGTTGGTGATCGCGAACACCGTGGCGATGACGGCGACGGCTGCAGAGAGATAGAACGCAATTTCCACGATGATCGTCCGGGCTCAGGGCAGCAGCGATTTCACGTCGACCGGCGGCGTCTCGTTCGCGGCAGCGCCCTTCGGCTTGCCTGCGATCGCCATGCCGGCCACGCGATAGAAGTTGTAGTCGTGATATTTGCCGGGACCGGCGATCTGCAGGTGTTCCTTCTCGTAGACGAGATCCTGACGGCGGTACTCGCCCAGCTCGTAGTCCGGGGTCAGCTGGATTGCGTTGGTCGGGCAGGCTTCTTCGCAGTAGCCGCAGAAGATGCAGCGCGAGAAGTTGATGCGGAAGAATTCCGGATACCAGCGGCCGTCTTCACGCTCGGCCTTCTGCAGGCTGATGCAGCCGACCGGGCAGGCCGCCGCGCACAGGTTACAGGCCACGCAGCGCTCTTCGCCGTCCGGATCGCGAGTCAGCACGATGCGGCCGCGATAGCGCGGCGGCACGTAGATTGGCACTTCCGGGTACATCAGGGTGTCGCGCTTGCGCCAGCTGTGGGTGAACACCATCCACATGCTGCGCAGATTGCTCCAGATACCGCCGAGGATTGCTTTCATGAGTCTTTACGGATTCGAGAGCACGAAGGCGCCAGTGACCAGCATGTTGATCACCGACAGCGGCAGACAGAACTTCCAGCCACCGGCCATCACCTGGTCATAACGCGGGCGTGGCAGGGCCGCACGCAGCAGGATGAAGATCACCACGAAGAACAGCGTCTTCGCCGCGAAGTACGGGAAGGCGAGCCAAGGCATCGCTTCGACGCCGGGGCCGTGCCAGCCACCGAAGAACAGGGTCACCAGCAGCGCCGAGATCAGCACCACGCCCACGTACTCGGCAACCATGAACATGCCGAACTTCATGCCCGAGTATTCGGTGTGGTAACCGGCGGCCAGTTCCTGCTCGGCTTCCGGCAGATCGAAGGGATGGCGATGGACCACGGCGATCGAAGCCAGCGAGAAGGTACAGAAGCCGAAGAACTGCGAGACGATGAACCAGCCGTGCTGGGCCTGGTAGGCAACGATGTCGCTGAGCTTGAACGAGCCGGTCCACATCACCACGCCCATCAGCGCGATGCCCATGAACACTTCGTAGCTGACCATCTGTGCCGCCGAACGCAGGCCACCGAGCAGCGAGTATTTGGAGTTCGACGACCAACCGCCGAGCATCACCGCGTAGACCTCGAGCCCGGCAATCGCGAAGAAGAACAGCACGCCGATCGACAGGTCCGGCGCCACGCCCCAGGTCGGCGTGATCGGGATCAGCATGAACGCCAGCATCAGCGTTCCCATGGCGATCATCGGCGCCATGATGAAGGTGGGCTTGTCGACGAACGGCGGAATCCAGTCTTCCTTGAAGAAGATCTTGACCATGTCGGCGACCACCTGCAGCGACCCGAACGGACCGACGCGATTGGGGCCGTAACGGTCCTGCCAGAGACCGAGCATGCGGCGCTCGATCCAGATCAGCAGCGCAGCGACGATGACCATGCCGAACAGAATCACCAGGCCCTTGAGGACCTCGACGATGATCGCAACGATCGCCGGAGCAGTCAGGAACTCGATGATCGCAGTCATGCGCGCGCGGCTCCGCTGATCTTGGCGTTGCCACCGGTGACGGTGAACGGCACGCCCGGCAGGATCGGCATCGCGAGGGTGCCGGCAGCCAGTTCAGCGCGGCGCTGCAGCGGCAGACGAACTGTCAGGCCATCGATCTGCACGTCGACCATCGAGCCGTCGGCCAAGCCCAGCGCTTCGGCATCGGCCGCGTTCAGCGCCACGTGCGCAGCTGGAATGCGGCTCTGCATCGGCACTGCCTTCGCCGACAGCTCTTCGCTGCCGAACAGATGCTGGGAGGCGACGACGAGGAACTCGCCCGCACGCGCCTTGAACGCTTCCGGCACGTGGTTCGCGTACGCCGGCACCTTTGGCGCATTGGCGGCCGGTTCGATCAGGCGCACGCCGGCGTCACCGCCGAGCGAATGACCACCGACCTCATCCTGATACTTGTTCCAGGACTGCGGCGAGTTCCAGCCGGGTGCCCAGGCGAACGGCGTCAGCGCAGCAGGACGTTCGCCGGCCTGTACGCCGTTGTGGCCTTCCATCGAGAACGTCAGCGCGGTGTCGGCATCCTGTGGCTGACGCGGCTCGTGCACCGACAGGTTGGCGCGCATCGCGGTGCGGCCGGAATAACGATGCGGTTCGCGGGCTATCTTCAGGCCACCGATGCGGAACTTGGCGCTCGGGGCTGCGTGAACGATGCCAGCCAGCACCGGCAGCACGGCGGCTACTTCGGCCGTCGCGTGGTCGAGCTGTTCCCAGACCGGCGAGGCACCGAGCTGCTGGGCGCGCACGCCGTGCAGCCAGTTCCAGCTTTCGCGGATCTTGGTTTCCGGCTTGTAGTAGGCCGGGTCGTAAACCTGGAAGTAGCGCTGCGCGCGGCCTTCGTTCGATACCAGGGTGCCATCGGCTTCGGCGAAGCTGCCGGCCGACAGCAGTAGTTCGGCGCGCTCGGCGGTCTCGGTCATCTGGTGATCGACGACGATCAGCTTGGCCTTGGCAAGCACGGCATCGACGCGGGCCTTGGGCGCGCGACGATAGAGGTCGTTCTCGAGCACGACCAAGGTGTCGGCCTTGCCGGATTCGATCGCCTTGAAGGCTTCGTCGATGCTCGGTGCCGCCATCAGCGCGGTACCGAGGCTGTTCGCTTCGGGAACGATCAGCATCAGTTCGACGATCTTGCCGCGGGCATGCAGCGCCCAGGCGACATTGGCAGCAGCATTGATCACCGATTCCGAACCAGCGCCGGTGCCGGAGACGATCACCGCCTTGGTCGAGGCGAGCAGGCTGTCGGCAATGCGTTGGGCGCGCTCGGTGGTCGCGGCATCGAGGCCGGCGACGGCGGGCGAGGCCGGGTCGATGATGTTGGCGACGGCATAGCCGAGGCGGGCGAGATCGGCCGGTGCAGCACGGACGGTTTCCTTCGCCAACTCGTCGATGCGCGTGGCATCCGGCGTGGCGATGAAGATCGGGTGCTTGTGGTGCTGGCCGATGTCGGCAATCGCGATCGCCTGCCATTCCGGAATGTGCTTCTCGGCAGCCATCTGCGTCGCGCGGCCTCTGGCGACTTGGCGCAGCGCCATCGCCACCCGGGCAGCGGTGTTCATCACGTCCTCGCCGAGCACGAAGGCAGCGTCGGCCGATTCGATGCCGCGCAGGCTGCCCGTCGGCACCGGGCCGGTGCGCAGTACTTCGGCAATGCGCTTGACCAGCACGCCTTCGGCAGCGGCATGGCCATCGAAGTAGTTGCCGGCACCGACCAGCTGGCGCAGCGCGAAATTCGATTCGAGGCTGGCGCGCGGCGAACCGATGCCGACCACCCCCTTCGCCGTCTTCAGCAGGTTCGCGGCATTGAGCAGCGCCTCATCCGGGCTGATCGTCGCGAACTGGCCGTCACGCTTCAGCATCGGCTGGCGCGGACGGTCCTTGTTGTTGACGTAGCCATAGCCGAAGCGACCGCGGTCACAGAGGAAATAGTGGTTGACAGTGCCGTTGTAGCGGTTCTCGATGCGGCGCAGTTCGCCGTAGCGTTCGCCGGGCGAGATGTTGCAGCCGACCGAGCAGCCCTGGCAGATGCTGGGCGCGAACTGCATGTCCCACTTGCGGTTGTAGCGCTCGCTGTGGGTCTTGTCGGTGAACACGCCGGTCGGGCAGACCTCGGTGAGATTTCCCGAGAATTCCGATTCCAGCACGCCGTCTTCGGCGCGGCCGAAATAGACGCGGCTCGCCGAGCCATAGACGCCGAGATCCTTGCCGCCCGCGTAATCCTTGTAATAACGGACGCAGCGATAGCAGGCGATGCAGCGGTTCATCTCGTGACCGATGAACGGGCCGAGGTCCTGATTGTTATGGGTGCGCTTGGTGAAGCGATAGGTGCGTGCGGCATGGCCGGTCATCACCGTCATGTCCTGCAGATGGCAATGGCCGCCTTCTTCGCAGACCGGGCAGTCGTGCGGATGGTTGGACATCAGCCATTCGACGACGCTCTCGCGGAACGACTTCGATTCGGCGTCGTCGATGGTGATGTAGGTGCCGTCGCTGGCTGGCGACATGCAGGACATGACGATGCGACCGACGGTGTCGTTGACATCGCGGTACTGCTTGACCGCGCACTGGCGACAGGAGCCGACGCTGCCGAGCGCCGGATGCCAGCAGAAGTACGGAATATCGAGCCCGAGGCTTAGGCAGGCCTGAAGCAGGTTGTCTGCTCCGTCTACCGTGAATTCCTTGCCGTCTACGTGAATGATGGCCACGTGGTGTCGTATTCCTTAGGTCAGGCCGCTGCGTGAGTCGCAGTGGTCTTGTCGATCTTCTTGATCGTGGCTTCGAACTCGCCGCGGAAGAACTTCAGTGCCGATTGCAGCGGCTCCATCGCGCCCGGCGCATGCGCGCAGAACGGGCGGCCGGGAGCCAGGAAGCGGGTCATCTTTTCGAGCATCTCGATGTCGCCCGGGCGGCCTTCGCCGCGCTCCATTGCCACCAGCGTCTTGTAGGTCCACGGCAGGCCGTCACGGCAGGGCGTGCACCAGCCGCAGGATTCGCGAGCAAAGAAATCTTCCAGATTGCGGACCACGCTGACCATGTTCTGGCGGTCGTCGACAACCGTCAGCAAGCCGGTGCCCATACGCGATCCGGCCTTGGCGATGGTGTCGAAATCCATTGCCAGATCGAGATGATCCGGGGTCAGGAAGTCGGTCGAAGCGCCGCCCGGCAGCCAGGCCTTGAGCTTCAGGCCGTCCTTCATGCCGCCGGCATGCACTTCGAGGATTTCCCGGGCCGTGGTGCCGATCGGCAGTTCCCAGAGGCCGGTCTTCTTGGCACGGCCGGAGATGCCGTAAAGCTTGGTGCCGCCGTCCTTGCTCTTGCCCTGGTTGAGTCCCAGGAACCAGGCCGAACCGTTGTTTACGATGTGCTGGACATTGCACAGCGACTCGACGTTGTTGACCACCGTCGGCTTGCCCCACAGGCCGGCGATCGCCGGAAACGGCGGCTTGGCGCGCGGGTTGGCGCGGCGGCCTTCCAGCGAATTGATCAGCGCGGTTTCTTCACCGCAGATGTAGCGGCCGGCGCCGGTGTGGACGTGCAGGTCCATGCTCCAGCCGGAGCCGAGGATGTCCTTGCCGAGAAAGCCGGCGGCGTTCGCTTCGGCAATCGCGGCATTCAGGTTCTTCGCCGCTTCAACGTACTCGCCACGCAGGAAGATGTAGGCGCGGGTGGCCTGGATCGCGTAGCCGGCGACGATCATCGCTTCGACCAGCGAATGCGGGTCGGACTCCATCAGCAGGCGATCCTTGAAGGTGCCCGGCTCCATCTCATCGGCATTGCAGACCAGATAGCGGCTGCCCGGCGATTTTTCCAGGCTCGGCACGAGGCCCCATTTGACGCCGGTCGGGAAGCCGGCGCCGCCACGGCCGCGCAGATTGGCGTCCTTGACCGCCTTGGTGACATCGCCCGGCGCCATTTCCTTCAGCGCTTTGCGCACCGCGCGGTAACCACCGGCGGCCGAGTATTCCTTCAGGTTCAGCGGCGCACGACCGGCAACGATGTTGGCGGTCAGCGGCTTGGTTTCAGCAATGTTGGCAGTCACTTGTACTGCTCCAGCAAGGCGGGAATCGTTTCGGGCGACAGGTTCACGACGGTGTCGTCGTTGATCATCGCGACCGGGCCCTTGTCGCAGGCGCCGAGGCAGCAGATCGGCAGCAAGGTGAAACGGTTGTCCGCGGTGGTCTGGCCGAGGTTGATGCGCAGATGGGCGCTGATCGCCTCGCGCACTTCGTCGTAACCAGTCAGGTAGCAGGAAATGCTGTCGCAGATCTTGATCACGTTGCGGCCGACCGGCCGGCGGAAGATCAGGTTGTAGAAGGTGGCAACGCCTTCGACGTCAGCTGCCGGAATGCCGATCAGCTCGCCGATCTTGGCGATCGCGGCGTCCGGCACCCAGCCGTGCTTCTTCTGCACGATCTTCAGCGCGTCGATCGACGCGGCGCGGTTGTCGTCGTAGTGATGCAGGCAGTGCTCGATCTCGTGCCGTTCCTCGTCGGACATCACGTAGGGCGGCGTCGCCGGCAGGCTCTGGCCGGCCACGAGGTCGGCCAGCTTCATCACGGTGGGGCTGGAGCCCGGAATAGAGCTGGGGGTCACGTTAGCGGTCGACATCGGCCATCACGAAGTCAATGGTGGCGAGCAGCATGATCAGATCGGGGATCATGGCTCCCTTGATGATGTAGGGGATCGCCTGCAAGTGCGGGAAGCTCGGCGTGCGGATGCGCGTGCGGTAGCTCATCGTCGAGCCATCGGACGTCAGGTAATAGCTGTTGATGCCCTTGGTCGCTTCGATCAGCTGGCAGGACTCGTTCGCCGGCATCACCGGTCCCCAGCTGACGCCGAGGAAGTGGGTGATCAGGGTTTCGATGTCCTTCAGCGTCCGCTCTTTCGGCGGCGGGCAGGTCAGCGGGTGATCAGCCTTGTACGGACCGGCCGGCATGTGGCTCAGGCACTGGCGGATGATCTTGCAGCTTTCGCGCATCTCGTTGATGCGGACGATCGCGCGATCGAAAGCATCGCCCTTGCTGCCGAGCGGCACTTCGAACTCGAAGTTCTCGTAGCCCGAATACGGCCGCTTCTTGCGCAGGTCGTAATCAACGCCGGTGGCACGCAGACCGGGGCCGGTGATGCCCCATTCGATCGCTTCTTCGGCGTTGTACTGGGCGACATTGACCGTGCGATTGCGCAGGATCGAATTGTCGAGCGCGGCGCGCTGGTATTCGTCGAGCCGCTTCGGGAACCAGTCGAGGAATTCCTTGACCTTGCGATCCCAGCCCTGCGGCAGATCGTGGGCGACGCCGCCGATGCGGAACCAGGCCGGATGCATGCGGAAGCCGCAGATCGACTCGATCACGTCATAGGCTTTCTGCCGGTCGGTGAACATGAAGAAGATCGGCGTCATCGCGCCGACGTCCTGGATGAACGTGCCGAGGAACAGCAGGTGCGAGGTGATGCGGAAGAACTCGACCATCATCACGCGGATCGCTTCGACTCGCGCCGGCACCTTGATGCCCGCCAGGCGCTCGACCGCGAGCACGTAGGGCAGGTTGTTCATCACGCCGCCGAGGTAGTCGATGCGGTCGGTGTACGGAATGAACGTGTGCCAGGACTGGCGCTCGGCCATCTTCTCGGCACCACGATGGTGGTAGCCGATGTCCGGAACGCAGTCGACGATCTCTTCGCCATCGAGCTGCAGCACGATGCGGAAGGCACCGTGCGCGGACGGATGGTTCGGGCCAAGGTTCAGGAACATGTAGTCGTGGTCCTTCTCGGACCGCTTCATGCCCCATTCCTCGGGGTTGAACATCAGCGCGTTCTGTTCCTCGTCCTGGCGACCGGCGGTCAGCAGGTAGGGATCGAACTCGGTCGCGCGCGCCGGGTATTCCTTGCGCAGCGGGTGACCCTTCCAGTAACGCGGCAGCAGGATGCGCTGCAGGTTCGGATGGCCTTCGAACTTGATGCCGAACAGGTCCCAGGTTTCGCGCTCGTACCAGTTGGCGTTGGCCCAGATGTTGGTGATCGACTTGACCACCGGGTACTCGCCGATCAGCGCCACCTTGATGCGAACGTCGGAATTCCGGTCGATCGACAGCAGGTGATAGAACAGCGTGAAGTCCGATGCCGGCATGCCCTGCCGGTTGCGGCGCATGCGCTCGTCAACGGCGTGGAAGTCCAGCAGCATCTTGTAGGGATTGGCGACGTGGTGCTTGAGGAACACCAGCACCTGGTCACGGATTTCCAGCGGCACCCAGACGGTCGGGCAATCGTCTTTTGAAGCCTGGTAGACGAGGTTGGTTTCGCCGAAGCGATCGAACAGCTCGCGCACCACCGGTGGCAGCACCACCGGCGGACGGATGTTGGGGTTCTTCAGAGGGGCGTCGTCGGCCATCTGTATGCGATCTCAGACCGAATCGGGGCTGCGCAGAATCGTCTCCGCATTGCGGGCCGCCTGCTTGCGATCACGCTCGGCCGGCATCGGCTTGCGGTAAACGCCCTGATCGCCGACGACCCAGGACAGCGGACGCTGTTCGGCGGTGATCGAGTCCTGCAGCAGCAGCAGCGCCTGCAGGAAGGCTTCCGGGCGCGGCGGGCAGCCAGGAATGTAGACGTCCACCGGCAGGAACTTGTCGACGCCCTGGACCACGGAGTAGATGTCGTACATGCCGCCGGAATTGGCGCAGGAACCCATCGAGATCACCCAGCGCGGTTCGAGCATCTGCTCGTACAGGCGCTGCACGACCGGAGCCATCTTCTGGAAGCAGGTGCCGGCGATGACGATCAGATCGGCCTGACGCGGCGAGGCGCGAATGACTTCGGAACCGAAGCGGGCCAGATCGTGGACGGCGGTGAACGCCGTCGCCATTTCCACGTAGCAGCAGGAAATGCCGAAGTTGTACGGCCAGATCGAGTTCTTGCGGCTCCAGTTGACCAGATCGGACAGCTTGGTCAACACGATGTTCTTGCTGACCTCGTCCTCGATGTAGCCCTCGCCGGAATTGACGCCGGGCGGGGTCGGGGAGTGAGTCTGGCCGTTCTTGTCGATGCGCTTTAAGGCGTATTCCATGGTCAATGGCGAGGGCGCTGGCTGGTCAATTCTTGACTGGCGGGGGAGGTACCACGACATCGGCAGGCGGGTTCAGCTGCGGCAGGCTGCGGCGGCCGGCGAGCGTTTTCGGCGCCCAGTCCAGCCCACCCAGACGCCAGACATAGGCGAGGCCGATCAGCAGCACGGCAATGAAAATGCAGGCCTCGATATAACCGGCCCAGCCGCTTTCGCGGATCGACACGGCCCAGGCATACAGGAATACCGCTTCGAGATCGAAGATCACGAAGAACATCGCCACCAGATAGAACTTGGCGGAAAAACGCAGATGGCCACCGCCGACGCCGACCACGCCGGACTCGAAGGCTTCGTTCTTCGCCCGGCCGTTGTTGCGGCTGCCGAGCACCGACGAAAGGCCGACCATCAAGGCGACGACGAATAATACGGCGCCGACATAGAGGCCGAAGGCCCAGGTTTGGGGGGTGTATGAGCTTATGAATTCCACGCCCGCTCGTTCTCTTGCAAGATCGTTGGCACTAGCCCTAATCGCGATGTCGACAGCGACAAAACATCGCGGGAGGGGTCTTTTTTCAGATGATCGGTATGATACGCAGAACACCTACCCGATGACACCCTGTCACGGGCTTTACCCGACCTCCTCCCTTGTCAAATCTGATCATCCGCCTGAAAACCCAGGAGGACCGTCGCCTGCGCGCCGGCCACCTGTGGATCTACTCCAATGAAATCGACACGGCTCGCACGCCGATCAAGTCCATCACCGCTGGCAGCCTGTGTCGCTTCGAGGATGGTCGCGGCAAGCCGATCGGCGCCGGCTACATCAATCCTCAGGCCCTGCTCTGCGGCCGCTTGCTGACCGGCCAGTACGACGCCGTATTCGACGCCGAATGGCTGTCGCGCCGGCTGCAGGCTGCCGCCTCGCTGCGCGACAAGCTTTATAGCCAGCCGTTCTATCGCCTGGTGTTCGGCGAGGCCGACGGCTTGCCGGGTCTGGTCGTCGATCGCTACGGCGACGTGCTGGTGGTGCAGATCGGCACCGCTGGCATGGAGCACCTGAAACCGCGCCTGATCGAAGCGCTGCAGTCGACGTTCTCGCCGCGCGGCATCGTGCTGCGCAACGACAGCGCTTCCCGCGAAGCCGAAAACCTGCCGCTGTACGTCGAGGAAGTTGGCGATGTGCCCGAGACCGTGGTCATCGACGAATCCGGTGTGAAATTCGAGATCGCGATGCGCGGCGGTCAGAAAACCGGCTGGTTCTTCGATCAGCGTGACAACCGTGACCGCATGGCCCGCTACATCAAGCCGGATTCCGCCGTGCTCGACGTGTTTTCCTACGTCGGCGGCTGGGCGCTGCGCGGCCTCGGCCATGGCGCCGCGTCGGCAACTTGTGTCGATTCTTCGACGCCGGCGCTGGCCGCTGCCGAACGCAATGCCGCGCTGAACGGCAAGAAGATCGAGACCATCAAGGGCGATGCGCTCGAGGTCATGAAGCAGCTGGCCGTCGATGGCCGCCGCTACGATGTCGTCGTCGTCGATCCGCCGGCGCTGATCAAGCGCAAGCGCGATCACGAGGAAGGCCTCGGTCTGTACGGCCGCCTGAATCGCGCCGCGCTGAACCTGCTGACCCCGGGCGGCGTGCTGGTGTCCTGCTCCTGCTCGCACCATCTGGCCGCGGACGAACTGCAGCGCGTGCTGCTGCGCGAATCACGGGCAGCGGCGAAGCGCCTGCAGATCCTGGAAACCCTGGAGCAGGGGCCGGATCACCCGGTGCATCCGGCGATTCCGGAGACCCGCTATCTCAAGGGCTACGTGGCCAGCTCGATCAACGAGCAGTTCTCCTAGAATCTGCCCCAGAATCTGCTCGCTCTAGTCGAACGGTCACCGGCATGCTGACGCACCCCGATTTCAACCCCATCGCGCTGGCGCTCGGGCCGGTCAAGATCCATTGGTACGGGATCATGTACCTGCTCGGCTTTGCCGGTTTCTACTGGCTGAGCTGCCGGCGCGGCCGCTATGACTGGCTGAAATTCTGGACGCCGGAGCGGGTGTCGGACGTGCTGTTCTACGGCGTGCTC
>NZ_CAISIQ010000180.1 GCF_903885465.1 uncultured Nevskia sp. | reverse complement strand
ATGTCCAGCGTGCTGAGTCGTTTCATGGTGTTTCGCTCTCTGGCTTGCCCTTCGAATGCTGCTGCGTGTGTTTCAGCTTGGCGGCCGGGCATGACGGCTCGGCGACAGGCACCGGCTCGATACGCTTGCATCGCATCAGCCGACTACTGCGCCCTCATGCCGTCATCCAGGACCGACTTGCCTGACCCGCATGAGCTTCCGACCGCTGCCCGGCGGATCCGTTCGCTTCGCGTGTTGCTGCTGCGCGATGATCCGGCTGACGCGAAGACGTTCGTCAATCTCCCTGATATGACTGTCAACGGACGGCAGGCAAAATGCCGATCCTGTTCAGGAATTCCACTTCGATCCCGCGCGCTTCGTCGAATTTTCCAGGGCTGTTGACCCAGTCATGCCCAAGGCCTGGCTGGTTGTGGAATTCGCAGCGCTGTCCGTAGATCTGGATGCTTGTGCAGAGGTTCAGATTGGCAGTCTCTGCGAAGACCGTATCCGCATCGGCATGGAAAATCAGAAACGGCGAGATCTGATCGTCGATGTCGCGATCAGGACTGATGGCATCGACGAAGCGTCCGAAGCGAGCCAACTGCGAGCGGCCAAGCGCAGCCTCGGGCAGTGTCGAACTGACCCCTGACCACAGTACAACGGCACCTGCCCGCACACTCGGCGAGCTGCCGATAGCCGTAGTGGCCGGCGGCTCGAGCAGAGACGCCCATACGGCGTTTCCGCCCCCGGAACTCGAACCCATGACGACGATGCGTGATGGATCGATGCCGAGCTGGCCGGCATTGTCCTGTGCCCACTTCAGCACCAGCCGCGCGTCTTCCGCATGAACATAGGCGTAGGTTCCGAAGCGGTCGTTGACTCTCTGATCAGGTGCGATCGCGACCATGCCTTGCTCTTCGGCCCAGTAGCGCGGGCGAGTTGACGGCAGTCCGCCGCGCGCCCAGCCGCCGCCACTCCAGTCGATATAGGCGGCTCGTCGATCCGAGCTGCGCCAGCCGGGTGGCTGGAACACATAGGCACGTAGTGGGATCACGCCGTCCGAACGGATGACGTAGGTCGCGTCGGTACCCGATGGCATCGGCGGCGTATTGGCGACTGCGTCGACCGTGGTGGTCAGCGTGAGGCTCGAACTGACCTGGCCGATCTTCAAGGTCAGCGTCTGGTCCGATGAGAACGTCGACGGCATGACGGTTCGAAGCGTGACCTGATCGCCTTCGTAAACGGTTCCGGACGTTGCTCGGTAAGGTCCATCGTTGATGCGGTACTGCCCGCCGATGACAGACACGACCTGCGCACCATCGGCATTGGTCACGGTAATCGGCTCCGTGGTCTGCACGGTTCCCGGCAGGACCAGGCCGCCCGAATAGATCGAGGCCGGCAGCAGCGTGAAGCGGGCGGGACGGGTCGGCGTGCCTTGGGTACGAACCAGCCAGTTGGTGGTGGTGGAGCCGACCGTGACGTCTGCGGAATAGCTACGGGCGTACTCCGGTCCAGTGATCACCCGCAACCTCAGCGCATCTCCCCAGTGAACGATCCCCGGTGCCGATACGAAAGCCCCGCCGTTCAGGCTGTAGGAAAGGCCGGTGGTTACCGTGATCGGCACCGGGACGTTGACGCCCTTGACGATCAACGGCGGCGTGATCACCTGGCTATTGATTGCTTCTGCCTTGGTCAGCGGAAGCTGAAGGGAATCAGGCGTGCGATCTTCTGGGGCCGACGTCGTCACACTGAACTTCGTCGTGAAGGCTCCGACCGCGATCGTGGCTTCCAGCCGATCATCGATTGCCGGGGCTGCGGCAATCGCCACCCGCAGTCGATCGCCGTTCATGCCGACGCCAGCGACATCCGTGAACGGGCCGTCATTCAGGCTGTACTGGCCGCCTCTGATTCCAATCCGCGCCGGCGTGGCAAGCCCGGACAAGGTAACTGCGTCGCTGACGCCGAGCAGCAGTGGAAAGCTCTGCGTTGATCCGAGCGCGAAAGCACGCGGCGCTGCAGTACCGTTGGCGGTGGTCACCGAGAAGCGTGCGGATCGCAGTCCGATTCGCAGTTCTGCCACTGCCACGCTATTGGCGCTGGCAGTCACTGCAACCCGCACGCGTGCACCCGAAGCAACGGTGCCGGGCGTCGTCGTCCAGGGCCCGGTACCGATCTGATAAGCCCCGCCGGTGACAGAAATCCGGGTGCCGGAATCGATGCCTGCAACGGTGATCGCTGCGCTGGCCGTGCTGCTTCCCGGTGTGGCCGAGAACGCAGGCTCGAAGGAAAACGGCTCCGGTGTCGTGTCGCGCAGCCGTGACTCGAGAACGAAATCGGTCGACAAGGTGCCAACGGTCAGCCGTGCACCCGCGGTTGCACCGTAGGCATCCGACGCGGTCGCCCTTAGTTCGACGATGTCGCCGTTGGCGACGGCACCGGTGGTGCTGGTAAACGGCGAGCCATTGACGCTGTAAGTGCCGCCAGCGATCGAAATCGGCGCCGAGGCACCGAGGCCGAGAATCTGCACGGCTTCGCTGACCTGCACGCTGCCTGGCTCGACATGGGAGAGCGGCGTGAAGACGATAGGATCGGGCGTGAGATCCTGCGTTGGTTGATCGTCATCGATGATCGTACCGATGGCGCTGCCACGCGCGATCTTTCCGCGTCCGGTCGGCGCGCTGAGCGTCAGCGACATGGTTTCGTCGTTCTCGCTGATGCGATCGCCAACCACCGAGACTTCCACGGCCTGTGAGGTGACTCCGGGCGCGAAGGTCAGCTTGCCCGAGGAGGCGACGTAGTCGCTGCCAGATTTCGCGGTTCCGTTCGCTGAAGCGTAGTTGACGGTGACCGTCGATTTCGGCGCAGGTTGCGCGGAAACGTTGAAACGCAGCTTCTTGCTTTCGCCATTGCCTTCGGTGACTGAGGCGTCAGCCACCGAAAGCGACACATCCGGGTCGGGCGTGTCGTCATCGAGGATCGTGCCCACTCCGCGCCGTTTCCCGAGCGTGGCGCCGTCAGGATTGGAAAGATCGACGAAAAAAGTTTCGTCGGGCTCGCTGACCGTGTCGCCGTTGATCTTGATCGTCACGGTCTGGCGGATCTGGCCTCGCGTGAAACGAACGACACGGCTGATGGAATCGTAGTCGCTGCCTGCCGAAGCCGTGCCGTTCGATGTCGCGACCCGAACCGAGATTCGGCCGTCGGCTTTTTCCGACAGGGACACGGTGAAGTTCATCGAAACTTTCTTCAGCACCTTGTCGCCTTCGCGCACGCTCACGTCATTGATGCTGACGCTGGGTGCGCTGCCGGCAACTGCCGTTCCAGGGATTGACGCAGCTATCGAAACGAATAGAGCCAGCCTGAGCAGACGCTTGGCCGCCAGCGTCAACAGGGCTTCCCGGCCCTGCACAATTGTCGTCCCCATATCCGAGCACCCTTTAGTAATTTTCTGATGAAGCCTGCGGCGATCCGGATACTTTTCGGGGTTCCGCGTCGCGGAAGACCGTCGTTGCCAGATTTCTCACGCAAGGTTAGTGCAAGCTGCGCCCCGAGGCAGAACCGTCAATACAGACCATCGACAAATTTTCCACGTGAATATCGAAGACCCAAGCTTCCAGGAACCCAAGCGCATGATCTCGTCGATCTGCGTCTTCTGCGGCTCGCGCCACGGCAGCAACCCGGCCTACGCCGAGAACGCCCGCGAACTCGGCCGCTTGATGGCCGAGCGCGGCATCCGTCTGGTCTACGGCGGCGGGCGGGTCGGGCTGATGGGCGAGGTGGCCGATGCAGTGATGGCCGGCGGTGGCGAGGTGATCGGGGTGATTCCGAGCCTGCTGATCGAGAAGGAGGTAGAGCATCGCGGCCTGACCCAGTTGCACGAGGTCGGTTCGATGCACGAGCGCAAGGCGATGATGGAGCAGCTGTCGGATGCCTTCATCGTGCTGCCCGGCGGCTACGGCACGCTCGATGAAGCTTGCGAAATCCTCACCTGGTCGCAGCTGGGCCTGCATCGCAAGCCGATCGGCGTGGTCAACACCGCCGGCTATTTCGATCTGCTGAACGCGTTTCTCGATCACGCACTGAACGAGGATTTCGTTTCCGAACGCAGCCGCCGCCTGCTCGCCATGGAAGCCACGCCAGCGGCGGTGCTGGATCTGCTGCTGATGAGCTGACACTCGGAGGTTGCCAACATGGGAAAACTTCCCGATCGGGAAGTTTTCCCATTGCTGCTCAGACAGCGCCGGTATCAGGCTGGTGGTGCGTTAATTGGGTCCGAGCCGCGCCTTCAGAGCGCGGCCATACAGACAAGAGAGAAAGGAGAACCTCGTGATTCGCAGAACTTTGTTGCTGTCGCTGCTGGCGACCGCATGGCCCGCTGTTGCGCAGCAGCCCGCTGCGGCGCCGCAAGAAGAGCCAGTACAACTCGCCCCAGTGCGGGTGATCGGTGTAGCGCCGACCGATAACCAGGGCGTGCCGCTGGACCGCTATCCGGGCAATGCCCAGGCGGCGACGGCCGAGGACATCCAGAACGCGCAGTCGCAGAGCTTGAGCGATTTCATGTCGCGCAAGCTCGGCAGCGTGTTCGTCTCCGATGCCCAGAACAATCCCTACCAGCCGGATCTGTTCTATCGCGGCTATTCGATTTCGCCGCTGCTCGGCCTGCCGCAGGGCCTGGCGTTGTACATCGACGGCATGCGGGTCAATGAAACCTTCGGCGATGTCGTCAACTGGGATCTGATTCCGGACGCGGCGATCCAGTCGCTGCAGCTGGTGCCAGGCTCGAACCCGGTGTTCGGCCAGAACACCCTGGCCGGCGCGCTGACGCTGCGCACCAAGAGCGGCTTCGATCTCAACGGCACCCGCATCGAACTCGGCGGCGGCTCGTTCGGCCGTTACGGCACCTCGGTGGAACAGGGCTGGTCGCAGGGCCATTACGCGACCTACATCGCCGGCGAGTACGACCGCGAAGACGGCTGGCGTGATTTCTCGCCGAGCCGCATCGGCCGCCTGTTCGCGAAGGGCAGCTATCTCGACGAGAAAAGCTCGGCGGATCTGAGCCTGACGCTGGCCGACAACCGCCTGACCGGCAACGGCGCCGCACCGGTCGCGCTGCTCGAACGCGAAGGCCGCGGCCGCATCTTTACCTATCCGGATCTCACCGAGCCGCGCCTCGGCGCGATCAACCTGCAGGCCAGCCATCGCTACTCGAAACATCTCGATGTGTCCGGTGGCCTGAGCTTCCGGCGCAACTACTCGAAGTCACTGAACGGCGACGGCACCGAATACGAGGCCTGCGCCGAGAACAGCAACGGGCAAGGCAGTCCCTTCCTGTGCGCTGAGGAAGCCGACGGCGAGCAAGTGCTTACCACGCCGAACGGCAGCCCGATCGTTGCCAGCGCGGCCAACGATTCGGCGACCATCAACACCTCGTCGACCGATCAGCAGGTCTATGCCTTCCGCGGCCAGGTGACGCTCAGCGGCGACAACGTCCGTAATCGTCTGATCATCGGCGGCACCGCCGAATTGGGCCGCGCCCGCTTCGCCTCGCAGACCGAAGTCGGCGCCTTGACCGAAGACCGCGGCGCCGAAGGCAGCGGCGAGGAAGTGCTCGACTCCTTCGTTCGCCTGCGTACCCGCAAGTACGTCTACAGCAGCTTCCTGGTCGCCAACTACTCACCGATCGAGCCGCTCGACATCACCGCTGCCGCAAGCCTGAACCAGACGCATATCGTGCTGCGTGATCTCGGCGAGGACGACGATCTCAACGGCAATCACCGCTTCACGCGTCTCAATCCTTCGATCGGTGCGACCTGGAAGTTCACGCCGGGCCTGACCGGCTTCGCCAACTACGCCGAATCGGCACGCGCGCCGACGCCGGTCGAGCTGACCTGCGCCGATCCGAACGATCCCTGCCGCCTGCCGAATGGCTTCGTCAGCGATCCGCCGCTGCATCAGGTGGTCACCCGTACTTACGAAACCGGCCTGCGCTGGAATTCGCCGAGCTACAGCGGTGCGATCGCGCTGTTCAACAGCGCCAACAAGAACGACATCCTGTTCATCACCGACGGCAACCTGACCACGGAAGGCTATTTCGACAACGTCGGCGAAACGCGCCGTCGCGGCATCGAGTTCGGCAGCAACTACCGGATCACCCAGGCGCTGAGCTTCAATCTGCAATACACCTATCTCGATGCGCAGTTCCTCGACGGCTTCCTGGTCAACTCGCCGAACCATCCGGTACGCAATCCGGATGATCCGGAGGAATCGGCTGATTCGTCACGGGTCGTCAATTCCGGCAATCGCATTCCGCTGGTGCCGCGCCATCTCGGCAAGGCTTCGTTTGAATATCGCGTGCCGATCTTCGGCGTCGGCTTCGAGGCGACCGGACGCAGCAGCTCGAACTACCGCGGTGACGAATCGAACACCGATCCAGACACCATTCCCGGCTTCGTGATCTTCGGCCTCTATGGCGACTACAAGCCGCTGCCCTGGCTGACCGTGTTCGGCCGCGTGTCGAACCTGTTCGATCGCAAGTTCGCGACTTTCGGTGTCTACGGCGAAGCCGAGGAAACGCTTGGCGAGGACTATGAAGGCGAGTACCGCTTCATCGGCCCTGGCACCCCACGCGCGTTCTTTGGCGGGGTGCGGCTGCAATTCTGACGGGTCTGGAAAGGTCAGGCCTCACCCGACGCTTTGTGCAGCCGCGCCGTCGCCCGAGGGGCGACCTACAAGGTCGGCTGCGTTGCTCTGACTGCAGGCTTCTGAAACAGTGAGGCCCGTTTGCCAATGCTTCCCGCCCTGTGCTCCCTGCCGTCCTGCTGCTGATCGCTGCGCTGCGCATCACCCTGCTGCTGCGGCAGCGGGCGGTGCTGCGCACGCAGGATCAGGCTTATGCGATGGGCGTGGTGACGCAGCGGGTCGGCCAGCAGCTGTGGCAGCAGGGCTGGCCGCTGCTTCTGCTTGCTTTGATAACTTTGCTCAAGGGCGATGAAGCGCTGCTGCTGTTCGCGCTGGTGATCGCCGGCTGGCTCTGGGAACTGCCGCTGAAGGCATACAAGCCGTTCGGTCTCGATGCGCGGCATGGCATGAACCGGATGAGCGTCGCAGCCTTCATTCGCGAACAGGCGATCAAGCTCGCGCTGTTTGCGGCACTCGCGTTGCCGGCCGCCTGGCTGGCGTTGGTTCTGATCGAACGCAGCGACAAGCAGGCGTGGCTGGCGATCTGGGCGATCGGCTGGGGCGCCTGGGCTGGCTTGCGCTGGGTGCAGCCACGCTGGATCGCACCGCTGTTCGACAAGCTTGAACCGCTGCCGGCCGGTGACCTGCGCAACCGGCTCGAAGGCCTGCTGACGCGCAGCGGTGTGCGTGATCAGCGCCTGTTCCTGCAGCGGGCTTCAGCGCGTTCCGCGCAGGCCAATGCCCAGGTCTCCGGCAGTGCGCGGGCGCCCCGCATCGTGCTCGGCGATACCTTGATCGGCCTGTTGAAGGCCGACGAGATCGAGTCCGTGGTCGCTCATGAACTCGGCCATATCCAGCGCGGCCATCTGCGCTTCCAGTTGCTGATGATCGGCGCGGCGTCGTTCGTGATGGTCATGATCGCGGCGGTACTGACGTTGGGCATTGTCGAGCCGGTCGCGAAGCTGGCGATCGCCTGGGCGCTGCTGCCGTCCTTGTGGTTCTTCGCGCTGCCGCTGGCGAATTACTGGTATCGCCGCTTCGAGTTCGAGGCCGATGCCTCGGCGGCCCGCCACGCCAGCGGCGCTGCGCTGGCGCGGGCGCTGCGCACGCTGACCCGCAACAACCGCAATGCGCCGATCGCCGACCGCTGGTACGAGCGCGTCTATCACACGCATCCGGCCACTTCCGAACGCCTCGACCGTCTCGACCAAGCCGGCACATGAGTGCTGCGCTGCGCATCGCCTTGCTGACCTTGCTGGCGCTGAGTGCGTTCGCGGCAAACTCGATTCTCGCGCGCGTCGCCTTGCGTGATGGCGCGATGGACCCGCTGACGTTCACTGTGCTGCGTATCGCGTCCGGTGCGCTGATGCTGGCGATTCTGCTGAAGCTCCGTCGTCGGCCTTTCAAAGGTGACTGGCCGTCCGCCATCGCGCTGGTCGCCTATGCCGCAGCGTTCTCGGTGGCTTACCTGTCGATTCCGGCGGGTGCAGGCGCACTGCTGCTGTTCGGTGCGGTGCAGGTGACGATGATCGGCACCGGGCTGGCTCAAGGCGATCGGCCACCGTGGCAGGAGTGGGGTGGGGTGCTGATCTCGTTCAGCGGTTTGCTGCTGTTCCTGCTGCCGGGGCTTGATCGTCCGCCGCTGGCTGGCAGCCTGCTAATGATCGCCGCTGGCATCGCCTGGGCGGTTTATAGCTTGCGCGGAAGGCGAAAATCGGATCGGCCGAATGATCCCCTGGCCGCCACGGCTGGCAACTTCCTGCGTGGCCTGCCGCTGGCAGTGCTGCCCTGGCTGCTGTTCGGTGGCATGCAGTGGAATCCGCTCGGCGTGGCCTGTGCCCTGGCTTCCGGCGCGCTGGCCTCAGGGCTTGGTTATGCCGTCTGGTACACGGTGCTGCCGCAGCTCACGGCGCTGCGCGCGAGCCTCGTGCAACTGGCGGTACCGGTGCTGGTGGCGGCGATCGGCATCGTCTTTCTTGGCGAGCCAGCCAGTCTGCGTCTGCTGGCCGGCGCGGCGCTGATTCTGGGCGGGCTGGCGCTCGCGACCTTGTATCGCCCGGCTGCGCGCTGAGCCGAACTGCGTCATGCGCGTGACAGTCGCCCGTTTCCGCGATTTGCGCGTTACGCCAAGCTGTTGAATGGCTTGAACAACTGCGATGGCATCGAACTTGCCGTCGGCGACGCGTTCTTCCCACAACAGTGAGCTGTCGACACCATGAGAATCGTGATGCTGGGCGCGCCGGGTTCCGGCAAGGGTACGCAGGGCGAAAAGCTGGCGCTGCATCACGGCATTCCCAAGACCTCGACCGGTGATGCGCTGCGCGCCGCGGTCAAGGCCGGCACGCCACTGGGCCTGAAAGCCAAGGCGGCAATGGATGCCGGCCAACTGGTTGCCGACGAACTGGTGATCGGCATCGCCCGCGAGCGTCTCGCCGCACCCGATGCGGCGAAGGGCTTCATCCTCGATGGCTTCCCGCGCAATGCCGCGCAGGCGAAGACGCTCGACGCGCTGCTCGCCGAACTCGGCCAGCCGGGCGTGAGCAAGGTCATCCATCTGCTGGTCGACGACGAGGAGATCGTGCGTCGCCTGGTCGCTCGCGGCGCGCTCGAAGGCCGCAGCGACGATAACGAAGCCACGGTGCGCAGCCGCATTGCGGTCTATCAGTCCGAGACCCGGCCGCTGCTCGACTACTACCAAGCGCGCGGTCTACTGGTGACCATTCCCGGTGTCGGCGACATCGACGCGATCTTCGCGCGAATGCTGGCGGCGACTGCGCCTGTCCTGCTCGAGGCTGCCGAGGCCTGAGGGCTTCGGCTAAGGTCGTCGCAGATCGAGCGGACCGGTACAGTGCGCGTCCCCTCACCAAGAGATGGCCGTTGAAACTTGATCTGAGCACCCGCACCGCACTGGTCACCGGTGGTACTGGCGCGATCGGCCGCGCCGTCAGCGCGGCACTGGCGGCCGCTGGCGCCAAGGTCATTGCCGTCTGCCTGCCGTCCGATCAGGCTTCGGCCGAAGCCTTGCTGCCGGCCTGGCGCGAGCAGGGTCTGGCGATCACCATCACGGCCTTCGATGTGTCGAATGCCGAAGACACGGCAGCGGCATTGAGCGCGCTGACAGCGCAGGGCATGGCGATCGACATCGTCGTCAACTGCGCCGGCATCACCCGCGATGCGCCGCTGCGCAAGATGAGCGCGCATCAATGGCAGCAGGTGCTGCGGGTCAATCTCGACAGCTTGTTCAACGTCACCCAGCCGCTGATCGAAGCGATGTGCCAGCGTGGTTGGGGACGAGTGGTGAACATCTCTTCGGTCAATGGCCAGAAGGGCCAGTTCGGGCAGACCAACTATTCGGCCTCGAAAGCCGGCGTGCACGGCTTCACGATGGCGCTGGCGCAGGAAGTGGCGCGCAAGGGCGTGACCGTCAACACGGTGGCGCCGGGCTATATCGACAGCCCGATGATCGACGCTGTGCCGGAAGCGATCCGCAGCGAGATCCTCAAGGGCATTCCGGCGGCGCGCTACGGCAGCCCGGCCGATATCGCCGCCGCGGTCACCTTCCTGTGCTCGGGCTTGGCCAGCTACATCACCGGCGCGCAGTTGCCGGTCAATGGCGGCCTTTACATGAGCGCTTGAACACTTGGCGGGAACCATGTCTATCGCGGCTTGTCAACCCTTCAAGGTGTGGCAGCCAATAACAGCGAGACATCATCTGGAGAGAGAGCGATGAGCGAAACCCTTAACGAAACCTTCAACGAAGTCATCCCCGAGGTCGACACGGCCGAACTGAAGGCGATGATTGCCGATCACCGCATGCCGCTGCTGGTCGAGTACATGGCCGATCACTGCGTCTGGTGCCAGCGTCTGGAGCCGGTGCTGGCGGCAACCATGGACAAGTTCAGCACCCGCGTGCAGCTGGTGAAGATCGATGTCGAGCTGCATCCCGATGCCAAACCGACCGATACGCCGCGCTCGATCCCGACCATTGCGCTGTACCGCAATGGCCGCTTGATCATGACCAAGAGCGGGATGATGCAGCCTCAGCAACTTGAATCATTTCTCAAGCATTGGCTCGATCCGGCCAATGAGGGCTTGAACTGATCCAAAGCCTGACGGCTGTCGCGTAGCATGCAGAGCCGTTGTGGAAATCACGACGGCCAAGATCCGGAACACCGGACAACCAAGCTGGAGGAGCGATGACTGTCAGACGTTTTGCGGCGCATGCACGAGCCGGCCTTGTCGCCGTCACTTTGCTGCTGGGCCTGTCCTTCGCGGCCCGTGCCGCTGATGCGGAGATCAGTCCTGCCAACACCATCCGCATCGGCGTGCTGCAGTTCGGCGCCGTGGCCTGGACGCTCGACACGCTGACCATGCGTGGCTTCGACAAGGCCGAGGAATTCCGCATCGAGATCGTGCCGATGGCGGCGAGCAACGCCGCGCAGATCGCCTTGCAGGGTGGCGCGGTCGACATGATCACTTCCGACTGGCTGTGGGTGAACCGCAACCGGGCCGAAGGCCGCAAGCTGCAGTTCGCAGCGAATTCGACGGCGCTAGGCGGCCTGTACGTCGCCAAGGATTCCGGCATCAAGACCGTGGCCGATCTCAAGGGCCGGGACATCGGTGTGGCCGGCACGCCGGTCGACAAGAGCTGGTTGTTCCTGCAGGCCTGGGCGAAGAAAACCGCGAAGCTCGATCTGAAGAAAGACGCTCAGCCGAGCTTTGCCGCGCCGCCGGCGCTCAACGAACTCATCCTGCGCAACAAGCTGCCGGCGGTGCTGAATTTCTGGCCGTACGGCGCGCGCCTGAAGGCCGCGGGTCTGACCGAACTGGTCGACATGAAGGACGTGCTCGCCGGGCTCGGAGTGCCGAAGCCGGTGCCGATGGTCGGCTGGGTGTTCTCCGAGGAATGGGCGACCAAGAACCGCAGCCTGGTCGATCGTTTTCTGAAAGCGGTCGAACGGACCAACGCCGTGATGCGAGCCGATGATGCGTCCTGGGTGCGGCTGAAGCCGATCATGAAGGTCGATAGCGATGCTGATTTCGTGGCGCTGCGTGACGCGCATCGCGACGGTATCGATCTGCAGGAGCTGAAGGTCGATCTGCCGGTGATGCAGAACCTGTATGCGCTGCTCGCAGCCGAAGGCGGCGAGGAACTGGTCGGCAAGCGTCCGACTCTCGATCCGACCACGTTCTATTCGGCGATCGGCAGCACGCCTTGAATCCTGCGGCAGTCAGAACCTTGCCGGCGGAAGCGGTGCGCGCCAGCGCGCTGCTGGTGCTGCTGGTGGTCTGGCAGGCGCTGGCCTGGAAGGTCGCTGATCCGCTGCTGCCATCGCCGGCCGCCGTGTTCGTCAGTCTCATTCACCATCTGACGCACGGCGAGCTGCTGCATCACCTGGGCAAGACCTTGATGCGCGTTGCCGCGGCGTTCGTGATCGCGATGCTGGTCGGTGTCTCGGTCGGCGTCTGGATGGGCCGCAGCAAGCTGGTCAACAACCTGCTCGACAGCCTGTTGGTGCTGATGCTGAACCTGCCGGCATTGGTCGCGGCGATCCTCTGCTTCATCTGGATCGGCCTCAATGAAACCGCTGCTGTGCTGGCGGTGGCGCTGAACAAGATTCCGACCGTGATCACCAATATCCGCGAAGGTGCACGGGCGCTGGATACACAGCTTCTGCAGGTCGGCGAGGTCTATCGCGTGCCGCGCGGCACGGTGCTGCGTCGCATCGTGCTGCCGCAGCTGTATCCATACATCATGGCTTCGGCGCGTTCGGGGCTGGCGCTGATCTGGAAGATCGTGCTGGTCATCGAACTGCTCGGCCGCTCCGATGGCATCGGCTTCCAGCTCGGCACTTTCTTCCAGTTCTTCGACCTGACCAGCATCCTTGCCTACACCGCCGCGTTCGCCGCCGTGGTGTTCGCCATCGAAGCGCTGCTGCTGCGGCCGCTCGACCGGCGCCTGAACGGGTGGCGGGCATGAAGCTGGTCGTCGACATCCGCCGCAAGCGCCATCCAGGCAAGGCCCAGGACACGATCGGCCGGCTGGCCTTCAGTGCCGAGAGTGGCGAGTTCGTCGCCATCGTCGGTCCCAGCGGTGCTGGCAAGACGACGATGCTGAAGATCATCGCAGGGCTCGACAAGGATTACGAAGGTGGGCTCGATGGCGCGGGCGACGATGCCCGGCTCGGCTTCGTGTTTCAGGAACCCCGCCTATTGCCGTGGCTGAACGTGGCCGACAATCTGCGTCTGGTGAGCCCTGCCCTGAGCGATGCCGAGATCGACGCCGGACTGGCCAAGGTCGGGCTGGCGGATACGGCCGCCGAGTTTCCGCTGCGGCTGTCCGGCGGCATGCAGCGAAGAGTGGCCTTGCTGCGCGCCTTTCTGGTTCGGCCGGAACTGCTGCTGCTCGATGAGCCGTTCATCTCGCTCGATGCGCCGACTGCTGAAAGCCTGTATCAGGTACTCGCCGAGCTGCGCAGCGATGTGCTGCCGACGACCTTGCTGGTGACGCACGATCTGCGCGAGGCGCTGGCGCTGGCCGACCGGGTGCTGTTCGTCAGCCACAGCCCGGCGCAGCTGATCCTCGACTATCCGATCCGGCTGCCGAAGCCGCGCCGCCGCGATGACGATGCGGTGTCAGAGATGCATCACGCACTGATCGCGCAGTACCCCGAATTGCTGGGCGGTCTTGGTACCGTCCGCCCGAACAAGGAGGCCGCCTGATGGCGCAGCCCGTGACAAATAGCCTGACTCCCAGCGTGACTCTTGATGTGCGTGACGCCGTGAAGTCCTACGGCGACGTCAAGGCACTGGCCGGCGTTTCGATGCAAATCGAAGCCGGCCAGTTCATGGCTCTGCTCGGCCCGAACGGCGCTGGCAAATCGACCTTGTTCCAGTTGCTGTCCGGTCTGTTCGTGCCGGACGCCGGTGCGATCACCATCTGCGGCGAGGATTTCCTGAAGAAGCCGACGCTCGGACTCGCCAAGCTCGGCGTGGTGTTCCAGCAGCCGACGCTCGATCT
>NZ_CAISIQ010000179.1 GCF_903885465.1 uncultured Nevskia sp. | reverse complement strand
TGCCAAGGGAACTCGAATGATCGCAACTTTGCCAAGCAAGCAGATCGTCGAGCGCGCGGTCAGTCAGGATGTCGCTGCCACGTTACGAGCGGCCGGAGTGGCGTCTTGGATGTCGGCGATCTTGGCGAGTCGCATGGATCGTCCGTTCGATCCACAGGAGTTGCTGGAGCCTTCGCTGGCCCGGATTCCTGACCCGATCGGCATCCCCTCGATGGACAGGGCCGTTGACCGTATCGTGAGCGCAATCGCTAGTTCGGAGAGGTTTGCACTGGCGTGTGACCACGATATGGACGGCACTGCTTCGGCCGCGGTGCTGTGGACGGCCTTGACCGAGTTCTTCGGGGTTCCGAGGGAAAGCGTTCACGTGGTCACGAGCCATCGCCTGAAGGAGGGCTATGGCCTGACTACTGCTGTCGTCGACAGGATCATCACATTGGCCCCCGGCGTCGTGATCACAGCCGACAAGGGAAGCTCCGATGAGCCTAGGATCAGCCTTCTAGCGGCTCGGGGCATCGATGTGGTGGTCACTGATCACCACCAGATTCCTTCATCCGGGCCGCCTCCGTCAGCATACTGCGTGGTAAATCCTTCGCGGCAGGAATCGACCTTTGATCCGCATGTATGCGGAGCTGGCGTCGCTTTCCTCGTGATGGCAAAAGTAAGAACCGCACTTTTGAATCGCGGTGTTCGCTCGAAGATCGCGAGCCTTAGCGGTCTATTGGACTATGTGGCTGTGGCCACGATTGCTGACTGCGTGTCACTGTCGCCGTCGGTCAGTTCAATCAATCGAACTTTTGTAAAGCGTGGGTTGGAATTGCTGAACGAAAAGCGGCGGAGCTGTTGGAAGGTCTTTGCGGAATCGATCGGTGATCAGCCGATCGATGCGGAGGCCATCGCATTCCGGCTGGTACCCGCGATTGCTGCTGCGGGCCGCCTCGACTGGGCTAAAGCCGGATTTCAATTCCTGATTGCCCCAAGCAAAAGCGAGGCGGCGTCTCATTGGGCAGTTCTTCAACAAGAAAATGCTGAGCGGCAGCAGATCGAGCGCGACCTCAGAGTGCGCGCACTTGCTCGCGCCGCGCAGATGGACACTCGCTCAATCGTTCTGATGTTCGATGATGGCCATCCGGGCGTTCACGGAATCACGGCCAGCCGGCTTGTCGAGGCGTTCGGGAAGCCGGCAGCTCTTTTCGCGCCGCGGGGTAACGGAGTTCGGGATTCGAACTTCCAGGGCAATACCGACCTGCTCACGGGATCGTTTCGAAGCATTCCAGGAATCAACATTCACGAAGTGATCAGTGCCGTTGCAAGTTCCGACAGCGAGTTGGTGGTATCACATGGTGGCCACCATGGGGCCGCTGGTGCGGTGGTGAGGCGCGATCGGTTCGAGAGATTCCGCGTAGCCTTCGAAGAGCAGGTCGCGGTTCGCTGTGGCGGTAAACCATTGCTCCCGCTCGTTCAGACCGACGGACAGTTGGCGTCCCACCTTCACTCGGTCGAGGTCGTCAAAACGATCGATCGCTATGGGCCTTGGGGTCGCGGCTTCGATTATCCGATCTTCGCCGGCCGCTTTCATATCAAGAGCCTGAGGCTAATGTCTGAGGGGCAGCACGCGCGTCTCGAACTCGCCCGCGATGAGTTGCGCATTCGTGCCGTTTGGTTCAATGCGCGCGACCAAGTTGATTTGGCAGATGCCACTGTCGGTCGTGTCCTCGCCTCGGCGTATCGGCTTCGAGTCAATCGGTATCAAGGGATTGAGTCCCCAGAGATCCAGATCGTGCACGGCGTCTTCGAAAGTGGCTGAGCCTTTTCCTGAATGTCGATGCGTCTTGGACGAACTTTCCGCCACACCGTCATTCAGTTATTTTGACGACGAGGGAAGGTGCGCCGCGGGCCAGAGATCCGGATGTCGCTGAATCGCCACACGACCATCTGCTGGTGATGATGCCGATCGACCAGCTGACGACCATCCCGTCGTAGCAATCGATCATCGGGGAGAGGCAGACTGCGGATTCTCAGCCTGTTAAGCGGTGCATAGCCTTAGTGAGGAGCAGTCAGTGGCGCGTATCGTTGGCGAGAAGTGGTGCAGCTGTTACGCAGCCATTCTCTTGAGGGCTTGGCGGGCAACTTGGTTCGGTTCGATAAAGGTGTAGTGGCAGAGCTTTGCGAGAGTGACGTACACCACCATCCCAAGAACCTGGTAGGCGACCAGTGAGAGATTTGACGGCGGTATGTTTGCCCCTGCGATGAGGGTTGCCATTCCGACGACAAGGCAGATGACCATGAAGCTCCACCCCGCCAGTTCACAGACTACCGAGGGTGCGAGTACGACTGCGTCGCGTCGTCGAACAAGCACCCCGGCATTCCGGAGATGCCGGATGCGTCGATCGGAGAGGTTTCCGCAGCGCTTGATCTCAAGAAGCTTGGAGCGCAAGGGGGGCGGCCGGTCTGACCCCCAACCCCAAGCTGAGGATTACCGTCGAGGATGCTTTCGGAGCTGGCGATCGCAGCGGCTTTTCCTCTGCCCAGACAATACTGAGCCTGCGGCAGATCATCGAACGGGGCGCTGCCGCACGCCGCGTCGCCGCGTCGCTGGTCATGGTCAGCTTCGTTCGCGACCTGCGAGCCAGCGGCATGGGGCTCGATCAGGCCATCGTCGAAGGTGCCTTAACCCGCTTGCGTCCGGTGCTGATGACCGCCCTAGTCGCGGGCATGGGTTTCGTGCCGATGGCCTTCAACACGGAAATCGGTAGCGAAGTGCGGAGGTTTTTGGCCACCGTGGTGATCGGCGGCATCCTGTCGTCGACCCTGCTGACCTTGCTGTTGCTGCCGGGGCTGTACCGGCTGCTGGCAGAACGACGACTGGAACCCGCGCCGCTGCCGGCGGTCGGTCAGTCCTGATGCCCACCTGTTCCATCCATTCGCTGAAAGAATCCCGATGAAAACTGCTGCCGCGCTGCTGTTGTCCCTGATCGCCGCCACCGCCATCGCCCATCCTGAGCACGAGTTCGACGAGCCTGCGGCTCCGGCCAAGCTCGAAGTCGATGCCAAGGCAAAGCAGGCGGACGCCGTTGCCAAAGACGCTGCCGACAAGGCAAAGGCCGATTCCGATGCAGCACGAGCTGCCGCTGCCAAGGCAGTGAAAAAGCCTTGAATCGGCCACTTTCGAGTCTGTGCCTTGCCAGGCTGATGTCGGCCGCGGTCCTGCTGGTGTCACCGCTGGTCTTCGCCCATGGCGTGGCCGAAGACGATGCGGCGTTCATCGAGGGCGTCAGCGGCGTCCATCTGCTGCCGTTCCTGTACCTCGGCGCCAAGCACATGGTCACCGGCTACGACCACCTGCTGTTCCTGTTCGGGGTGATCTTCTTCCTGTACCGGCTCAAGGACGTGGGCGTGTACGTCACGCTGTTCGCGATCGGCCACAGCAGTACTTTGCTGTTCGGCGTGTTGAGCAGCACGCACGTCAACCCATATCTAGTCGATGCGGTGATTGGCCTGTCGGTGGTCTACAAGGCGCTCGACAACCTCGGTGCGTTTCCCCGCTGGTTCGGCGTGCAGCCGAACACCAAGGCTGCGGTGCTGATCTTCGGCCTGTTCCACGGCTTCGGGTTGGCGACCAAGTTGCAGGACTTCAAGTTGTCCGCCGATGGGCTGGTGCCGAACATGCTGGCCTTCAATGTCGGCGTCGAGATTGGCCAATTGCTGGCCCTGACCGCGATCCTGATCGTGATGGCCTTCTGGCGGAGAGCAGCGGCATTTGAACGCCAGGCTTTTGCCGCCAATACGGTGCTGATGTGCGCCGGCTTCATTCTCACCGGCTATCAGTTGGCCGGTTACCTGAGTACCCCATGAGCAAGTCCTCGATGAATGCCAATCCGACGACCATCCAGGCGACGACACCACAACTGCTGAAAGCCTCTGGACTGGCGCTGGCGGTCGCTGGCGCCATACTGGTCACTGCCGTGCTGCCGGCCGAGTACGGGATCGATCCGACCGGAATCGGAAGCGCGCTGGGTTTGACGGCGCTGAGCGCCAAGCCGGCAGCCGCCGCCCCACCCGCAACGACGACGGCCGAATCAGTGCTGGCCGTGCCTTCGCCTTCCGATGCAGTGGTCAAGCGGGCGACGCCGTTCCATAGCGAGGAAATGTCGCTGACTCTGGTCGCCAATCAGGGAGCCGAGATCAAGGCTGCCATGAAGGTTGGCGAACGCTTCGAGTTCTCATGGCGGAGCGAGGGCGGGCCGGTCAGCTTCGACATGCACGGTGAAAAGCCGAACGACGGCGACAACTTCAGCAGCTACTGGAAGGACCGTGATCAGAGCGAAGCGCATGGCAGCTTCGTCGCGCCGTTTGATGGCGTGCATGGCTGGTATTGGAAGAACCGCGGCAGCGAGCCAGTCACGGTGACGGTCAAGGTCAGCGGTTACTTCGACAAGCTGTACATGCCTTGACTCTTCTCGAAATGAAATCGCACTGGGAGCAGGTGTACTCGACCAAGGCCAGCGATGCCGTGAGCTGGTATCAGGCGCATGCCAGCGTTTCGCTGAGCCTCATTCGCGAGACTGGCATTGATCTCGGTGCGCCGATCATCGACGTTGGCGGCGGCGCATCAACCCTGATCGACGATCTGCTTGACCTCGGTTACAGCGCTTTGTCGGTCCTCGATCTCTCAGGAGCAGCGCTGGATACTGCGGCAAGCCGGCTCGGTGCGCGGGGCAATGTGGTTCGATGGCTGGAAGCCGATATCACCCGAACTACGTTCCCGGAAGCGAGCATCGAGTTGTGGCACGACCGCGCCGTCTTCCACTTCCTGAACGAGCCAGACGATCGTACTGCCTATGTTCGAACGCTCAGCCAGGAGGTCAAACCCGGCGGCCATTTGATCATCGGCACTTTTGCCGAGAACGGACCGGAAAAGTGCAGTGGGCTAACCGTGCAGCGTTACTCGGCGGAAAGTCTGTACTCGCAGTTCAGCGAGGCATTCGAAATGGTGAAGACGACCACTGAAGCGCACCAAACCCCGTCAGGCTCGATTCAGGCCTTCGTTTATTGCTGGTGCCGGCGGCGGGCCGCATGAAGCACCTGTATCGCCGCCCGGAATCACCTGGGGTAGCCGCCGCCTTGATCGCCGCGCTGCTATTCGGTGCCGGCACGCCGCTGGCGAAAATGCTGCTTGCCGATCTCAGCCCCTGGTTGCTCGCCGGCCTGCTGTATCTCGGCTCCGGGCTCGGCATGGCGCTTTATCGGCTGGCGACTGGAGCTGCTGCGGCGCGCCTGACCCGGAACGAATGGCCGTGGCTGGCCGGCGCCATTCTGAGCGGTGGGGTGTTGGCTCCGGTGCTGTTGATGATCGGCCTGACCGGCATGCCGGCGACCGGAGCCTCCCTGCTGCTGAACGCCGAAGGGGTGTTCACCGCCCTGCTGGCCTGGTTCGCGTTCCGGGAAAACTTCGACCGCCGGATCGCGCTGGGTATGGCCGCCATCCTGGCCGGTGCGCTGATCCTGAGCTGGCCACAGCAGCCGAGCTTTGCCGGTGCGCTACCAGCGCTGGCTATTCTCGGCGCCTGTCTGGCCTGGGGCATCGACAACAATCTGACCCGTAAGGTGTCGTTGACGGACGCCACCTGGATCGCCGCCGTGAAAGGGCTGGTCTCAGGCACCGTCAATCTGGTGCTTGCATTCTCGCTGGGGGCCGCACTACCGGGAATAGGTGCCGCCGGTGGCGCGATGCTGGTGGGCTTCCTGTCCTACGGGGTCAGCCTGGCGCTGTTCGTGGTGGCACTGCGCCACCTCGGCACCGCGCGTACTGGTGCCTATTTCTCGGTCGCTCCGTTCTTCGGCGCACTGCTGGCGCTGCTGTTCGGCGAGCCGCTGACGGCATCACTGGTGGTTGCAGGAAGCCTGATGGCAGTCGGCATCTGGCTGCACCTGACCGAACACCATGAGCACCCTCACAGCCATGTCCCGATCGAGCACGAGCATGAGCACGTCCACGACGAGCACCATCAACACGAGCACGGCGCTCTGGACTCCGCCGTGCAGCGTCACTCTCATCGTCATCAGCATGTGGCCCTGACGCACAGTCATACCCATTTTCCCGATGCCCACCACGAGCACGACCATCGGTGAGCCATCGGTTGATTTACCGGCATCAACCACCGTTCTGCTGGATCGGCGGACACTTCACCGAGCCAAAGGAGCAAAACACGCAGCAGTCGCCAGGGTTGGGACGCAGTAGCGTGTTGCAGCTGCTGCATTCGTA
>NZ_CAISIQ010000178.1 GCF_903885465.1 uncultured Nevskia sp. | reverse complement strand
GGACTCCGGCGTGGCGCGCCGGCCGATCGAGGACTTCGAGGCCTACCGGCAGAAGCTGCAGCAGTTCGTCTACCAGAGCGGCACCTTCATGAAGCCGGTGTTCACGGCGGCGCGCAAGGCCTCCGCCACCACTGGCCGCGTGGTGTTCGCCGAAGGCGAGGAAGAGCGGGTGCTGAGAGCGGCGCAGATCATCGTCGATGAAAAGCTCGCGCAGCCGATCCTGGTCGGCCGTCCGGAAGTCATCGCGGAACGGATCCAGCGCTTCGGGCTGCGGCTCAAGGCCGGCGTCCACATCACCATCGTCAATCCGCAGCACGACGATCGCTACCACCAGTACTGGACCGAATACCACGCGCTGATGGCGCGCCACGGCGTCACCGCGCAGTACGCCAAGCTGGAAATGCGCCGGCGCAGCACCTTGATTGCCGGCATGCTGATGCGCAAGGGCGAAGCGGACGGGATGATCTGCGGCACCATCAGCAGCACCGCGCGGCACCTGCAGTTCATCGACCGCACCATCGGCAATGCCGAAGGCACCTCGGTCTATGCAGCGATGAACGCGCTGATCCTGCCCGACCGCCAGCTGTTCATCGTCGACACCCACATCAACGCCGATCCGACTGCCGAACAGCTCGCCGAGATCACCCAGCTCGCCGCCGCCTCGGTGTGCCGCTTCGGCATCGTGCCGAAGGTGGCGCTGCTGTCGCACAGCAACTTCGGCAGCTACGACACCGCGTCGTCACTGAAGATGCGCAAGACCTTGGCGCTGCTGCGCGAACAGGCACCGGATCTGGAAGTGGATGGCGAGATGCATGGCGACTGCGCGCTCGACGAAGCGCTGCGCAAACGCATCCTTCCGGAGACCACGCTCGAAGGCCCGGCGAACCTGCTGGTGATGCCGAACATCGACGCCGCCAACATCGCCTACAACCTGCTCAAGACCGCCGCCGGCAACAACGTCGCCGTCGGCCCGATCCTGCTCGGCTGTGCACGCCCGGTACACATCCTGACGCCAAGCACGACGGTGCGCCGCATCGTCAACATGACGGCGCTGACGGTGGCAGAAGCGAGTGTCGGGCGAGCTTTGGCTGAGGATGCTTGATCGCTGGCGCGATACCCTGCGGCCGCTACAGATCCAGTTCCAGCACTTCCGATTGGGCTCTCGAAACACAGACCAGCATGGTCTGGTTCGATGCCCGTTGTTCTGCCGACAGCACGGTGTCACGGTGGTCGGGAATTCCGGACAGGACTGTCACCTGACAAGTGCCGCAGAGACCTTCTCGACAGGCGCTCGGAAGGAGGATGCCGTTGTCTTCGAGGACGCCGAGAATGCTCTGATCGGCGCCGACCCGGAAGCGTTGCTTCGAGCTTCGAACGACAACATCGAACGCCTGCAGGTCCTCCTGCGTCTTCGGCTCGGCGGAGAACCACTCGAAGTGAACATGATCACTGGGCCGATCACGGCCGGCTCCCTGCACCGCCCGCATCAATGGCGCGGGACCACAGCAGTAGACGTGGGCCGTTGCCGGCACGGTGCGGAGCGCTGATTCCGCATCGAAGAACTGACCGGCCCGTTCCTCGTCGACGTGGAAGTGAACGGCAGCCGTGTTGCCCAGCGCCTTGATGTCTTCGTAGAACGCGGCCCGCTGGCGTGAACGCACACAGTAGAACAGCTGCCATCGTTTCCCGGCCGCCACACACCATCGGATCATCGACAGGATCGGCGTGATGCCGATGCCTCCCGCCACGAAGCAGTACTGCTCTGCATCCGCAACGAGGGGAAAGTTGTTTCTCGGCTGGCTGACGGAAAGCAGGTCGCCCCGACGCACCAGATCATGGATGCGGCGGGACCCTCCTCGACTGCTGGGTGCAAGCCCGACGCCGATGCAGTAACGATCCCGTTCGGCCGGATCGTTGCAAAGCGAGTAATGCCGGATCAGGCCGTTGCCGAGATTCACTTCGAGGTGAGATCCGGCACTGAAAGCCGGCAAGGGCACGCCTGATCGAGCGCGCAGCTCCAGCACAAGAACGTCCTTGGCTTCGCTGCGGATGCTTGATACTTCGAGTTGCAGAATGTTGGTCACTTATGGAAATCCTGGCAACCCGACGACAAGGCTCGACCGGGCGTGCTGACGCCGATGGTCAGGCGGGTTCGGCGACTGGCTGAGCCTGTCCTTCTTCACGAATCAGCTTGTCCAGCACCCAGAGCATCTTTCCCGGGCCGGCATCGTGAGAGATGTTGATCATCTTCAGATTCGGCTTTTCCTTGCGGCGGATGTGCTGGGCTTCGAGCATGATCCTGTCTTCGGTGAAGGCTTCGTCGAGCGCGCCGCCGAGCAGATCGCTCAGCCCCTTGATCTCGGTTTCCTTGCTGGCTCCCCAGGAATAGTAGTAATCGACCGAATCCTCATCCCGAGGCGTGACCGCCTGGCAAGTCCAGGTATCGACGAGCAGCTGGCCATTGGATTCGCCTTCGGTGTTGGTGCCGGCGCTGAAGGCGCGGAAGCGCATGATCCAGTTGCAAGGCACGGTGTGCTGGATGTCGAAGCAGATGTCGAGCTTCATGTCCTCCGGGAAGATGTGCTTCACCGATCCGGTGGGCGCAACCGAGCGAACCCAGAACAGCGTGTTGATGCCGCGTGGCGTGATGGTGTGGATCGGCTTGATATCGCCGTAGGCACGATCGCCGCCGACCGTGTTGGGGTGCACCCAGGTCAGGTGGCTGAGATCGGCAAGATTCTCGATCTCCCAGCGATAGTTGGTCTCCACGCGCATCTGCGAGGTCTTGATATGCCAGTTGGGATCGCTCGGCCCGACCGAGAAGCAGATCAGCTTGGGATCGGCCTTGGCGGGTTCGCCCATCCAGACCCAGATCCAGTTGTCCTTCTCGACCACCGGATAGGCGCGCACGCAGGCACGCTCCGGGATGGTCGTCTGGCCGGGAATTTCCTCGCAGACGCCTTCGCTATTGAACTTCATGCCGTGGTACAGACAGCGCAGGGAATTGCCTTCCTTGCGGCCCAGAGACAGCGCCGCCTGCCTGTGCGGGCAGCGGTCCTCGAGTGCCACCACACCGCCATCAGGCTTGCGGTACAGCACCACGCGCTCGCCGGCGATCATTCTTGAAACGATGGCATCGCGGCCCTGGTGAACTTCGTAGTCCCAGCCGCCGCAGTACCAGGCATTCTTCAGAAACATGTCGATCTCCTCTCTGTTTATGGACGTAAAGCGGCCGCTCGCTATCGGTCGCTCAAGCCGAACTCGCTCCACCGAGTTGCCTGTGTCGGCAATCTAGGACTCGCGCAGAGACAGATCACCCTCCGAGAAGGTTGGAAGTAAGTACGGCGACGACCAACCGGGACCGCGACGGCAGGATTCGCGAGCAACACGGGGCGGGATCACCCGTCTTCGCGGCCGGTGACAGCCATCGCATCAGGCCGGACGATCGCTCCACAGAAAAAGCGGCCTGAGCCGCATCCGACAACGCGAGATCCGGCACGACCGCGATCAGAGAGGAGACGGCATGGAACGGTCTGATTATTCGGAGTCGAGCGGCGACTCCGTCATGGATGTCGAGTTTTCGGGCATCGGCACCCGGTCCGTCTTCGTCGATCCCTCACCCAGGCAAGCAGGTGGCCTCGAGTGCCACCCGCTCCACGTCATCGACCAGATCGTCCGCCATTCGCTGGACGTAGCCGATGGCTCTGCCGCGACCAGGGATGCCGAGCCCCCGCTTGCCGACGAGCAGATCATTCGGGCGCTGTTGCTGCAGGCCCTTTACTCCTTCCGCTGCGACAGGCAACTCGCCGAACAACTGCAGCACAAGCCGCTCTACCGATGGTTCGTCGGCTTGCACGATCCGCAGGACCTGTGGGACGCCGAGGCCTACGCACGGCTGCGGTCGCTGATGCTGGCTTCGTGCCAGGAGAACATCGCGTTTCGCTCGGCGCTCAGCCGGGCACGAACCGTCGCGCTGCAGTGGTCGCGGCACTTCCGGATCGATGAAGCGCTATTCGATGCCTGGCTCGGGATCGAGCGGCACAGGGCAGTCACCGATCTTCCGCTGTCGCTCCGGCAACGGCAGAACATCGAGGCCGCGGCCAGCCAGCCACCGGAGCGCAGCCCCCTGGACCGGGCGCTGGACCTGATCATCAAGCGGATCGGCGACCATGCGCTGAACTCGGATTCCCTCGCCGCCGCGCTGCGAATGTCCCGTCGCTCCCTGTACTACCTGTTCGAACGACAGAACCTGACGCCGACCGAAGCGATCCGGAACATCCGTCTGGAATGCTGCAAGGAAGCCCTTGGAGACCCGCGCCAGCAGAGCCGCAAAGTGATCGATATCGCCCTGAATTTCGGCTTCTCGAGCGCCGCTGCGTTCAGCCGGCAGTTCAAGCAGCGCTACGGTTTCCAGCCGCTGGCTTTTCGCGAGGTGATGCTGCGCCAGGCTGCGTCCAGAAGCTGAGCCTGCGCGCGCTGCACTCAGCTGATCCAGTGATGCTGCCGCGCCCGCTTGATGGCATCCGGCCTTCGGCGCACGTCGAGCTTGTCGAAGATTCGCTGCCAGTACCATTTCACCGTGCTTTCCGCGAGGCAGAGGGATTCCGCGATATCGAGGTTCTGGTAGCCCTTGGCACCGAGGTCCAGGATCTGGATTTCCCGCTGACTCAGCGAGGCGTGATCCGTGGCACCGTTCTCCGGCGAAGAACGTTCGGCAGGAAGACGATCGAGCACGCCCGCCGCCGCCAGCACCATGCGCAGATAGTCCCGAGAGCAAGGGCCGCCCTCGGGCAGGCTGGTCCGCTCGATCTCCATCAGCAGGTCGACGATGTCCGCGCCTTCATCGATCAGCGAGCGGATGAAGCAGCCGCTTTCTCCCATCTGCAGACACTCGACCATGACTCTCAACGCCGCGCGGCGATCGCCAGCAGCAGACAGCGCTTTCGCCAGCAGCACGCCGCAGCGCAAGGCCGAGCGATGGCAGTGCCGGCCTTTGGTGAACAGGTACCAGAGCCTGAGTTGAGCCGCCGCCTCCCGGGCATTGCCGGCAGCCAGCAGCAAGCGCGCCGCGACCAGCGCCAGCAGCTCTTCCCGGGTCGTTGATCCTTCCGCGGGTGCGGCATCCGCACCGTCCTTGAAGCCACTGGCCCGAACCAGGGCCTGTGCTTCCTTCACGCCGTTGCCCAGCAGCAGCGCGCGCACACGCTCATTGAGGATGGCGGCCTGCATACGTTCGAAGCCGTATTGCGCGGCCAGCCAGGCGCCGTCCTCGAGCAGCGTTTCGGCCTCGACACGGCGCCCTCGCAGCATCAGCAGTCGCCCCGAGGTGACGAAGCCGGCAATCAGGTTATCGACGAAGCCCAGCTCGGACGCGATATCGCGCTGCGCGAGAATCTCCTCGGCTTGATGCAGCTGGTCTCGCTCGTAGTACAACTCGGCGAACATCAGCGCGGGCATGTTGTACAGCGTCGAGTGCTCGCCATGCAGTTCCACCGCCACCTGCAGGGCCCGTTCGTACGCCTCCTGGGCATGCGTCAGATCACCGCGGGCCATGAATGTCGCCCCGGCGATGGACTGGTGGAAGACGACGCCGTACGACGCACCGCCTTCAACGAAGCGCTCGTGCAACATCCGGCTCGACGTGGTGACGCCCTCGCAATGAAACATCTCGCGATTCGCCGCCATGATCGCGGAGCCCGTCGACGCACACATGAAGGGATCGCGGGTCTTGCCGTCCTTCAACCAGGCCTGCGCCAATCGCAGCGTGGTGGGCGAATCATCCGACAGCAGGGCCAGCATCATCTGCCGGTGCGCCAGCTTCGCCTCTAGAAAGACCATTTCCGGACAGCCGCCTGCTTCGCCGTGCTCCAGCCGTTCGTCGAGCGCCGTCCGCACGTGTTCCAGCGCGAGCTTGGCATCGGTGAACTTCCAGGACAGCTCGCTGTGCCAGGCGCATTCCAGCTGCAAGCGCGGCAAGCGATGCAGCAATTCACCCGGCAGGCGCGACGACAGCGACAGCAAGGTCGCAGTCTGGCCCGCCGCGAACAGATCGCCACTGGCCCTGTCGAGCAGCTCACCGGCGCGGGCGATATCGCCGGCATTGAAGGCGTGCCCGATCGCTTCGATCATGAAGCGGTGCTCGGCAAGCCACCGCGACGCCTGCCGGTGATATTCCGCGGCGCGATCCGGGTGGCGATCCTTGAGGCGACGACGCAGGAAATCGGAAAACAGGTGGTGATAGCGATACCAGTGATGCTCGGCATCCAGCGAGAAGACGAACAGGTTGCGGCGCTCGATCTCGTCGATCATCGCCCGTCCGTTTTCGCGCTCCAGCACGGCATTGCTGAGGCTGCAGTTGAATCGGTTCAGGATCGAGGTCGCGAGCAGGAAATCCTGAAGTTCCTCGGGCTGGCGGCGCAGCACTTCTTCGCCCAGAAAATCACCGATGCTCCGATGCTCGCCCGAGAAGCGATCGAGAAAGTGATCGATGTCGCTGCTGTCACTGAGCGCGATGCCGACCATCTGCAGACTGGCAACCCAGCCCTCGGTGCCTTCGCACAGGCGGGTGACCTGGGCCTCGCTGAGCTGCACGCCGCTGACCTTGGCGACGAATTCACCGACCTCCAGTTCCGAGAACATCAGATCGGCAACGGCGACTTCATGCAGCTGTCCGAGCACCCGCAAGCGGCTGACCGGCAGCTCGTTGTGGGTGCGCGTCGCGATCAGGAAATGTATGTGGGGGATCGGCGACAGCAGGATGGCATTGACCAGATCCCGGATATCCTCATCGGCGATCAGATGGTAGTCATCGAGGATCAGGAACAAGTCCTGATCCAAGGTCGACAGCTCGTTCAGCAGCAGCGTCTTGAGCGTGTCCGACGGCAGGCTGGCGCCGCCGCTGAGCAGGATCGCGAGCCCCTGGCCGAAGCGGATACCGGTACGGCGCACGGCATCGACCAGGTACGAGATGAAGCGGCTCAGATCCTTGTCGCTCTCGTCGAGGCTGATCCAGCCGACGCTACGTCCAGCGGCCTTGAGTTGCGAGTGTGCCCGCACCAGTACGCTGGTCTTGCCGTAACCCGCAGGCGCGCAGACCAGCAGGAGCTTCTGCTCCAGGCCACGTTCGATGCGGGCGATCAACTGAGGCCGCTCGACCAGCAGGCTTCGCTGTGTCGGCGGCATGAGCTTGGTCGTCAAAGACGCGCCAAGGCTGCTGCTATGCGACATGGCTTCTCCTCCTCTCTACCGGCGCGGCGGACTTATGCTTGTCCGCTCGGCTGCATGCGAGATCCGGAGTATGGCGCGAGATCAGCGGCCGAGCGATTGGGCGGAGTGACCTGCTATCCCCCAATTCGCCTTGGGCACGTCATGGATGAGCACACGCACGGCATCGGGCGACACTTCCGCGGC
>NZ_CAISIQ010000177.1 GCF_903885465.1 uncultured Nevskia sp. | reverse complement strand
TTGACGATGACCGGCACCCGACCAATCCAACCGGTGATGTAGTCGCGCGGCTTCGGAAGCTGACTTTCGTGCGCTAAAAACACCCAAACCTTTTCCCAGATATTGGTGAACTCCTGCTCGTAGAGTCGGGAGCAGGTGAAAATGCGGCGATCGACGGCTCGCTGCCCCCCCTCTCCCTCAAGGAGAAGCTGATTCGGTTCCATGGCTCTAAAGTCGTTCATTCGTGCTCCAGGTGTGATCAGGCGCGCGCGTGGAGGGCAGCATCTGCCGCCGTGGCGTCTTCGAGCCAGCGTGGCCACCCGGCACGCGCATTCGCGGCCATAGCAAGCTGCCGTTCAGCTGGCGTTGCAAAACGACGGTCCCAGTCGCGTAGCCGGGGCTTTGCGATCCACGCAAACCACAGTGGTGGAATTAGCGCGAGCAGAAAGCAAAGGAATAGAGACGGCATCTGGGGCGCCTGCGCTTCGGGTGGCAGCGCATAAAACCGGCGATAGCTGTCTAGATGGTGGTGAATATGGTTGGTGATCTCTACGCCTAGTGGACGCACGACAGAGCCGAGATGATTCCATGCGTGGTGGAGCTGCACTGGCGCACCCTCGACCCTGATCAGGCCGTAGTGCTGAAAGTAGTTGAACGCCTCCACGAGCGTTTTGCCGATGAACATTCCACCAAGGCAGACCATTGCAGCAATCGGCCCTGCGAACACAGCCGTCAACGCGGGTGGAAGGGCCAGCAACGCGAGTTGCTGCCACAGCCGGTTGCGCCAGTTCCAGGGGCTGAGCCCTTTGCGACGCAGATTTGAGGCTTCGCAGCGCACCGCATCGGAGTACGAGCCGACTGAGGCGCGCCAGACGAAGGCGTACAGGATCTCGCCGCGATATGGAGTGTCGCAGTCGCGGGGCGTATCGAGATGGATGTGATGCGTCAGCACGTGGCCGACATCGCGGTTCGGATCTCCGTAGAACGTGCTGGCCAGTTGCGCCAGCCGCCGCGGAAACCAGTGGCGACGGTGCATGAGCTCGTGTGCAACGGGCAGATTGGGAACCGCGCTCAGCCAGCTGAGCGACAGCAGACTTCCCACGATCTGCGACGCGGAGCCCATCCCGGTCAGCGGATTGAAGCCGCGCTTTACCGACAACGCGAATGTCGCGTAGAGAGCCACGATGAGGACCACGTGAAGGTACAGCGCAAGATCGGCGAGGAACGGCACGACCCCTCGACGCGGCGCCACGTCGCGCGGGAGCACCACGTCCAACAGCAGCAGGAGCGGAAACGTGGCGATGCCGAGCCAGACGGCGTTGCCACCGATCAAAAATCCGATCACACCGCACAACGTCGTCGCCGGGGCCAGGTAGTAACGCAAGGTATCGGTCATCGTCCCTCCAGAATCGCGGTCATTCATTTTTGGCGTCGCGGGAGCGACGGGAGGTTTCGGTGTACCTCCTTATGGACCAAGCAATCCCGGCAATACAGCAGCTCGAAACCGATTGGTCGACTTCATATTTCCGACGTTCCGATTCGTCGTGCCGGCAGGATGGCGGGGGCACCACGAAGCGTCCAATACTATTTATCCGACCCCACCGATACTGATGTAGCATCGCTGACAAGGCTTAACGACATCTAGAGAATCACATGCGCGTGTCCGGAATCGAGTTGCGTCTCCTGCGTGATTTCGTCGCGGTGGTCGAGCAGCGGAGCTTTCGCGCAGCCGCCGTCAAGATGCACGTCTCGCAGCCGCCGCTCACCCGCCATATTCAGCAGCTAGAAGAAGCTTTAGGAACGGAGCTTCTTATCCGCCATGCACGGGGGGTCGAGTTGACCGACGCCGGCACGAGCTACTACGAAGACGCCAAACACATCCTGGCGTTGAACGAGCAGGCCGCAGAACGAGCTTTGATGGCGGGCCAGGGGCAGATCGGACGCCTCGATGTGGGCGTATTTGGATCCGCGATGTTCAACACCATTCCGCAGATCGTCCAGGAATTTCGGCTGCGTTACCCGCGTGTGGAAATCGCCATGCACAACCTGGATCGCGATAGTCAGACCAAAGCGGTGCGCGAACGTCGAATCTCTGTCGCATTCAATCGGCTCTACGCCGATGAGCCCGATCTTCGCCAAGAGACCGTCCACACGGAGCGTCTCCATCTCGCACTCCAGGTGAATCACCCCTTGGCAGCGCGAGCGGAATTGGGCCTGAAAGACGTGGTGGATCAAACACTGATTCTCTATCCCCATATATCACGGCCGAGCTTCATCGATTACGCGCTTCGCTTGTTCCATCAGCTGGGAGTCCAACCAGGTGATATCCGCGAAGTGGATGACCTATTCACGGCCATCTCGATGGTTGCAAGCGGTGTCGGCATCACCTTGGTCACCGATTCTGCATGCAGTCTGAAACTGCCGGGCATTCGATACATTCCGATCCGCAAGCGAGATAAGGCGGTACTGGATCTCACCATCATTTATCGCGCAGGCGACTCATCCCCTTTGCTTGCGGCTTTTCTCAATGTGGTCCGGAAATTTTCCCGCGGATTTCGCTCGGGCAGTTAGTGGGCCATCAGTCGAGCACCTAGAGAGTCCATTCCCTATTACCGAATATCTGCTCGCCTGTGGAAGGGTTAGCAGTCGCTAAGCAGATAGCGAACCACGATTTGAGCCGGACCACTGGCTTCTATGATCGACGCCCTCACCTCGTGGCGCTCGATAAAAGCAAACGAATCCGGATCTGGATACGCGTGATCGTGGGTAGGCGGCTCGGCATATTGGTAGTTACGCGAACGTCAATGAATGCCCCACTCGGGGAAGTGCAAGGCTACCCGGTAATAGAGTGGTGGCAGCACCAGCAACGTCAGAAGGGTCGAGGTCATCGTGCCGAAGATCAGCGATGTCGCCATGCCAGCGAACAGGGGATCGCGGTACATCACCAGGGTGCCGAGTATGACGGCAGTGGAGGTCAGCAGGATCGGCCGCAGTCGAACCGCACCGGCGAGCTTCACCGCCTCGCGCAGCGGGTGTCCCTGCCGCTGGTAGTCGTGAATGAAGTCGATGATCAGCAGCGAATTGCGGATCACCACCCCGGCCAGGGCCACGACGCCGATCATCGAGGTCATGCTGAACGGGATGCCGACCAGCCAGTGGCCGGGAAAGATGCCGATCAGTCCGAGCGGGATCGCGGTCATGCCGAGCAGCGGGATCAGGAACGAGCGATAGCTGGCCACCAGCAGCAGGAAGATCAGCAGCAGCACGACGCCAAGCACGGCACCCATCTCGCGCAGCGCGTCGAGGGTCAGGCGTAGTTCGCCATCCCAGAGCAACTGGTAGCCGTCCAATGTGTTCGGCGAAACCGCGCTCAGGGTGATGTTGTCGGTCCGCAGCGTAACGCCTGCGACTTCCTGCCCGTCGAGTCGGGCATCCATCGCCAAGATGGCGTAGACCGGGGCAGTGACGGCGCTGACATCGCCGCCGATATAGCTGACCTGTTCGTTGTCGCGGCGCAATATCGGATGCTCGACGGTCGTCGTCACGACTTGCGTCAGTTCGGACAGCGGGATGGCATCGCCACTGCGATTGCGCACCGTGATTCGGTCGAGCAACAGTGGGTCGATCTCGCGCTCCCGGGGCACCCTGAGCCGGATCGGCACTGGATTTCTTTCGCCTTCGATATGGGCCTCGGAAACCACGAGCCCATCCATCAAGGCGCGAACGGTCTGTTCGATGTCGGCCACGGTGACACCCGACAGCAGCGCCTTTTCCCTGTCGACGACGATATTGACCTGCTCGACATCGGCCGCTTCGCTGCTGAATACATCGACGACGCCGTAGGTCTCCTCGAACTGCTGCTTCACCCGACCCGAGATCGCCCGCAGGGTATTGGCATCATTGCCGTGGATGCTGGCAAGTACGATTGCGGCCGATGGTGGCCCCGGAGGTGACTCCAGGAAGCGAACAGACATTCCCGGATAGCGAGTCCGGATCTCGGCCGTTGCGGCACGCAATTCCTCGACGATGGGCACGGACTTCGTCTGCCGCTGCGTCTTGTCGACCAGATTCACGCGAATGTCGGCGACATGCGGGCCGCGCCGGTTGGCAGCACCGGTGACCAGGCCGGTGAAATCGACAACGCCGGGAATGCCGACATGAGTCTGGTAGTTGCTGACCAGAGGATGCCTGCCGAGGATCTCACCGAATTGCCGGGCGACCCGATCCGTGGTCTCGATCGGGGTGTGCTCGGGCATGGTGATCGCGATGCTGAAACTGTTGCGGTTCTCCTTCGGCATGATCGCCAGGCTGACGCCGCCAGCCGATAGCGGACCGCCGACACCGGAAGGCCGAATGAACTGCCACGCCGGCATCAGGAAGCACGCCAGCAGCGCGACCGCGACCATCCCGAACAAGCTCATCCGCAGCCGGGCGCGATCCAGCAGCGGCGTGATCAGCCGGTAATAGAGGCGATGCAGGGCATCGGGTTCGTGTTTTGCTTCAGCCGGCGCGCCCTGTCCCTGATGCAGCCAGCGATTGCAGGCCCAGGGCACCACCACGTAGGCCAC
>NZ_CAISIQ010000176.1 GCF_903885465.1 uncultured Nevskia sp. | reverse complement strand
TGGCGCCGGTGCCGATCACGCCGACCCGCTTGCCTTCGAGATTCACCGAGACATCCCAGCGCGCCGAATGGAAGTGCTGGCCGGCGTAGGAATCACGGCCTTCGATGTTCGGCCAGCTCGGCCGGTTCAACTGGCCGACGCCGCTGACGACGACATTCGCTAGTCGCGTCTCTTCCCCGTTCGGACCACGCAGCTTGATCGTCCATTGCGACGCGGCTTCGTCCCAGGTCGTCGCCAGCACTTCGCTGTTGAAACGAATGTGCTCGCGCAGGCCGAGCAGGCTTGCGCAGTCCTTCAGATAAGCCAGCACCTCGTCGCGGGCACCGAAGTACTCCGGCCAGATACGCTGCGCGAAGGTGTAGCTGTAGATGAAGCTGTTGATGTCGACCCGACAGCCGGGATAGCTGTTCTCGAGCCAGGTGCCGCCGACCTCGCCGTTCTTCTCGTAGATCGTGAACGGCACGCCGGCCTGCTTCAGGCGATGCGCGGTCAGCAGGCCGCTTTCGCCGGCGCCGACGATGACCACGTGAAACGCGCGATCCGGCGCGAGCTGAGCTTTCGTCCACGCCGGCCGCTGCGGATCGTCATCACCGAACACGATCTGCTCGTTGAGCAGGCGCTGCAGCGGCTCGGCGTCGCGGCCACAGATCCAGACCAGCACTGCCTGCATGAAGTCATAGCCCGGACGGCCCGGAACCGGCTTGCCGCTGTCGCGGAAAGCTCGCAGCACCTCGAAGCACTGCGCGCGGCCGGCGGCTTCTTTTTCTGCGGAAAGCTGGCTGGCATAGCTCGCCAGCTGATAGGTCGGCGTCCACTCCGGTTTCAGCAGCGAGGCATCACCGGATAGATGCGCGGCGGTCATCACCAGCACCGGGAATTCGCCGGCGCTGCAGTAGTGACGCAGCGCGTCGTCGTCAGCCGTCAGGCGAGTGACGGCAGGCGCAACGGTGGCGCCCGCGGCGGTGGTTTGCACAGTCATCAGGTCTCCTCGAACCGTTCGTTCGCGAAGCTCTGCTGGCTTCGTCGTTCTTCATCGAGTGTGCAGAGCGCACCGGGCCGCGTTAAGCCCGGGTCAGCCCGCTTTTCAGATCTTCTTGAACAGCGGGCTGCGCACCTGCTGGGCATCGGCCGCCGACAGGAACTTCTCCTGATAGATGTCTCGTTCGAACAGACGGCCCTGCATCAAGGTGGTGATGCAGGCATCGATCATCAGCGGCGGGCCGCAGAGATAGGCCTTGTGGCCACGGAAGTCGTTGTCGAAATGGGCCTTCGCGGCATCGTGAACGAAGCCGCGGAAGCCGGACCAGTTGCTGCTGTCCGGCTCGTTCGACAGTGCCGGCACGTAGGTAAAGTTCGGGTACTTCGCCGCCAGTGCGGTGAACTCATCGTGGTAGTACAGCTCGGCCATCGACCGCTGGCCGTAGACCAGGGTGATCGGCTGATCGCTGTCGGCTTCGAGCAGATCGAGAATCATGCTGCGCGGACTCGACAGGCCCGAGCCGCCGGCCATGAACAGGCTGGGGCTGCTCGCCGACTTGCGGACGAAGAAGCGGCCATACGGCCCGGCGATCTTCACGCGATCACCGACCTGCAATTGTTGATGCAGCCAGGCGGTGCCGACACCGCCGGGCACGATGCGGACGTTCAGCTCGATCTCGCTGCCGGTGGCGGGCGGATTGGCCAGCGAGAACGGCCGCGAGAAGCCGAGCTCGCCGATCGTCACGTTGACGTACTGGCCGGCCTGGAAATGCATCGCTTCATCGAGCTGCACCCAGATGCCCTTGATCGTCGGCGTCAGGTCTTCGATGCGGCTGATGCTGCCTTCGAAGTCACGCACCGGAATGATTTCGGCATCCGGTTCTTCGTCGATATCGGCTTCGATGGTGACGTCCGATTGCAAGGTGGCGCAGCAGGCCAGCGTCTTGCGCTCGTCACGCTCGAAATCCATCAGCGCGAACGGCGAGGCATCTCCATGCTCCACGTCGCCATCGACCACCTGCACCTTGCAGGTTGCGCACAGGCCATGACAGCAGGCGTGCGGCAGCCAGATACCGGCGCGCAGGCAGGCGTCGAGGATGGTTTGCTCGTCTTCGACCGAAATGGTCTGGCCGAGCGGTTCTATGGTGAGTTCGTAGCTCATCTTGTCTGGCGTTTAATGTTTCTAATGGAGTCGTAGGGCGGCCCGCGGCCGCCGCCACGGCGCAAATGAATCGGGACATGGCGGGCGTGGCCCGCCCTACGAATCAGCAGATCGCATTGCCATTGACGCCAGTGAGCCCCGGCGTGCTGAAGCTGATCGTGGTCTTGTGGCCGATGCCGTTATCGACCAGCGACTTCGCCGGGTCCGGCTTGAACGGGCCTTTCGAGGTCTTCCACTCGACCTGGCTCCAGTCGATCTGCTTGAAGTTCGGATGGGCGCCGAAGATGCCCGGCAGCACGCCTTCGATCAGCGCGCCAAACGGCGTCGTCGGCGGCAGCGGCACGCACATCGGCCAGGCGAACATCAGGTGCTTTTCCCAATGGATGTTGACGATCTGGTTGCCGCGAAACTTGTCGACGCTGTCCCTGAAATCGCCGTGATAATCCGGCGTGATGGCCTTGATGGGCATGGACTGATTTCCTCTATGGTTCGTAGCGCACTTGCCTGGGGGACAAGTGCGTGATGGATGGCTTCAAGCGGTTGTTGCGCGAGCCGCGATCTCTGCCGCTCGCCGCACACTCGCCGGCACGCCGCCAATGCCCCAGCGATCCGGGTGCACTTCGTCGATCTGCAGGCGAACGCGCTCGGCATTGGCGCCGAGCACTCTGGCGACGACCGCCGTCATCTCGGCGATCAGCTGGTGATGCTGCTCGACCGGCCGCCCTTGCAGCAGCACCATGCGGATGAACGGCATCTCGATCTCGCTGCGCGCGACCGTCTGCAGCACCTCGTCACCGGGCCGGCCATTGAGGCCCCACAGCGCCGGCTCCACTTCGGTGACCCAGACTTCGAGCCGATCCTTTGGTGCGCCGATGATCCGGGCCAGCGTGTCCGAGCACTCCACCACCAACTGCTTCAAGGTGGCTTGCGGATGGCCTTTCAGGACGATGACATTGCAGACGGGCATGGGCGGTTCTCAGACTGCTTTGCGGGCGACGTCGGATTGATTGCCGGTGTCACGAACGGCATCGGTATAGGCACCTTCGTGGATGTTCGCCGGGCGTGACGTCCACTTCTCCCAGTTGGTCGCATCGGCACTACCCTTGAAATCACCGCCGTCGACACCGGGCTTGATGCCCATGTAGCGCAGCGCTTCGTACATCGGGTTGAAGCCAGGCGCGGTCGGGTCGACATCGGGCAGGAAGCAGTTGCCCTGATAGATCTGGTGCACCGGCAGCCAGGCGTGCACGAACTTCTCCGGCGTGTCGTCGAAGATGTCCTTGCAGCCGTCCGAACACATGTGGAAGGTCTCGCCCTTGTATTCGGTTTCACGCAGGGACAAGGTCGTCGGATCGTTCGGCTCGGTGAACAGGCAAGGCCACTGGCAGACCTGACAGAGCTGCGGCAGTGTGGTGTTCTTGAACGGCGTGCCGGCCTTTTCCATTTCGCGCCAGTACTCGTAGCGCGGCCGGTAGTACTTGTCGAAGGTGTCCGGATACTTTTCGGACATCCAGTCCATTTCCTCCTCGGACGGCAGCCACATCTGGAAGCCGACGGCATCGCGGTTGGCGTAGAACACGCTCCACATCTGATGGGCCACGAGGCCCTTCTCGGCGATGGTTTCCGGCGCACGAGTCGGCGGCTTGATGCCGTAACGGGCAAGATCGGCGAACAGCGCGCCACCGTTCTGCTCGTAATAGATTTCCCAGGCCTCGTTCCAGGCCATGACCCGCTTCGGCAGCATGTAATCCATCATCGTCGCCAGCAGCGACAACAGGCGATAGCCGCGCCAGAACCACTTGTCGATCCACTTCTGGACCAGCGGTACGTTGGCCGGATCCTGCTCGAGCAGGAACTTGATCACCTCGATGCCGAGGGTCATGTGCCGTGCCTCATCGCTCTGTGCCGAGAAGCCGAAGCTGACCGTGGCCATGTCGCCGTTGAAGGCTGCGCCGGACATCCACGGCATGAAGGCGAGATTGGTCAGCACGTATTCGAACGCGAAGCTGATCGCGACGATGAACTCGAACGGACCGGAAGTGACGGCGTCCTCGAAGAACGATTTCGGAATCGACAGATACCAGGCGCGATCGAACTGGTACGGGAACTCGTTCATGCCGGTGAAGTACTTCGCGTACTGGCTGATCGTGTGGATCTGCGTCGTCGCGTGGCGCAGTTCGTCGAGTGACTGCATCTGCGCGGCGATGCGCGGGCCCACGCCCGGGAACTCGCGCGCCAGCATGCTGAAGCCGCGATGCGAGTCGTACTCGAGTTCGGTGATGCCGTTGATGAAGATCTTCAGCGCCTGCACGTAGCGGGCGTCAGTGACGTTGAACTGGCCGTTGTTCTGCTGGAAGGCGTCGACGATCGCGTAGAGCTTCCGCTCCTTCTCGCCCTGGTACTTCCAGTAGGCATCCATGGTCAGACGGAACGGGTCTTCCCACTTTTCCCAGTCGTGGATCTTGATGCCTTCGAAGCTGATGTTGCGGAAGATCTCTTCCTGCTTCTCGTAGCTGGGTTCCCAGCCGAGCCCGCGCGTCAGCAGCGCGTAGTTTTCCTTGAGGCTCAGTTTCTTCGCGGGCTTTGCATTGCCTTCAGCAGCCATGGATTTCCTCCTTCAGCAGACAGATTGGTGGGTTCGAAATGGAGTGGTCAATGACGGCCTCAGGCCGTTTTCCACTCGAGCGTGAATTCGTCTTCGGATTCGTCGACATTGCCGGCGATCGAAATCATGTTGATCTGGATTTCGCGCAGGTCGAAGTCGCGGCCCAGATGCTCCTCGACCGAGGTGCGCTTGATCACCAGGCGTCCCGGGCAATCGATCTTGACCATCGCCGGGTATTCGTGAACGACGGCATTCGGGTTGTCCTGCCGGATCGCTTCGATGATCGGCATGGTGTCGTTGTTGGCTTGCAGCGCGATGAAGACCGGCTGGGTGCTGGTGGTTGCCATGAGTGGAGTCGGTCCTGATTCAGACGCTGAGGCCGAGCTTTGCAGCCCGGGTATTGAAGGCGGCAACGACGGCAGCAAGCGCGTCCTCGGACTGGTTGCCGAGCGTGCTCTGCGCGATCGGCGCCAGCGCGGTGACCAGGCGATCACGCCAGGTCACGGTCCAGCCGGACAGCAGCGCCTTGTTCTCCGGGTTCTCGGCGGCGGCAGTCTTGATCACCGCGTCGACCCACTTGCCAGTCTCTTCGTACCAGCGCATCAGGTAGTCGGTCAGCGATGACAGCGCCGAGCCGTTGCCGGCGGCGATCGCCGAATCCAGATGCTGGAAGAACAGCGGATAGACCAGCGCATCGGCGACCAGGATCTGGGCGATGAACACCTCGAACCAGTCGCGGGTGACGAACATGCGTTCCACTTCGCGGCGCAGCGGCTGCCAGTCTGCGTGGTCGGTCCAGGTGGTCTTCGAGGCGAGCAGCGATTCGCCGCTGTTGCCGTCGATCAACAGACCGATGCGCGAGATGTGCTGCGCCATGCCGAGGCGATCCATCGTGTTCATCATCGCCGGCGAGGTGACCGCCGTGCCGTAGGCATAGGCGGCGACATGGGCGCTGTTGGTGTTCGCACCCCACTCGTAATGGCGCAGCGGCACGATCGCGTGCTCGATCAAGGCGCGGGTATCGGCCGGCATCGCCCGCAGCAGATCGCGCTTCTCGACGAAATCCAGCGTGCGATCCAGCGCGTCCTGCTGCTTGGCGCGGGTGGTCGTGTAGTTGCCGTAATAGAACTGGCGCGGGTCTTTCAGCGCGTACCAGTCCTTCATCGTGATCGCCGTGCGGCGGACATCGAACATCTCGCGCTCCGGATCCCAGAGCGGCTTGTAGTGGAAGTTGGCCGACGACTGGATGTCGTAGGTCGCCTCCTGATAGCGGGTTGCCGGCTTGTCGCCGAAGCGGCGCTGCAGATGGCCGAAGCTGTTGGTCAGCGGCTTGACGCTCTTGGTCCTGATCTCGACAGTCATGGTCTCTCCTCGCAGATTGGGTTTGTTGTTATTCGCTGATGCCGGGCTGGCCGTAACGCCACTTGAGCGCATCGGCATCGATCTGCGCGGCCTGGGCATCGTTCAGGTGGACGACCTGATTGCTGGCGCAGAACTCGCGATACGCGGCCATCGGCATGATCAGTTCGCAGGCGAGCCCGGGATCGCCGATCGCGAAATCGAAGATCACGAAGCCGTCCGGCCGGTGCTCGCGCAGACGGACGTAACGCTGCTGGGCGCTGGGATCTGCGGGCTCGGCGGCCCGTTCGACATACAGGGAAACGACGGTCATCTCTCTCTCCAGTCTCGCGACGGCCCGCTTTCAGCGATGCCGGTGATCAGGTCTTGGCCTGACGTCATGACGGTGAGATTGCATCGAGCGTGCCAGTGATCGCGAGCGCTCGCGGGGTGGCTCGGATCAGCGCTCAAACCATTGATTAAAAATGCTTGATGGCATTTTGAAGCGCTTCACGCTTTGATCGTATGTCTGAGGTTTCAGCCAGACTTTGATGATTTGATCAATTTGACAGGTGTGCGGATGAGAACACTTGATCCAATGGTTTAATCTGATGATCAAATCCGCTGCTCTTTGAGACTACGGCCATGTCTGCATCGCAACCTGCAGCCGCTGCGAAAAATCCGCCGGGCCAGAGTCCGGGCGCGACTCCGCTG
>NZ_CAISIQ010000175.1 GCF_903885465.1 uncultured Nevskia sp. | reverse complement strand
GGGGCCGACGATTTCGTCACGCACCGGGTCGACCGGGCCGACGTAATAGATGAAGCGATTGGTGAAGTCGACCGGCAGCTTCTCGCCGCGGTTGAGCATGTCGATCATCCGCTTGTGGGCGGCGTCGCGGCCGGTCAGCAGCTTGCCGTTGAGCAGCACCACTTCGCCGGGCTTCCAGCTGGCCACTTCCTCGCGGGTGACGGTATCGAGATTGACTCTGCGGGCGCCGGCCGGCGAATAGGTGAGCTTCGGCCAGTCTTCGAGGCTCGGCGGATCGAGCGAAACCGGGCCGGAGCCGTCGAGCACGAAATGCGCGTGGCGGGTGGCCGCGCAGTTTGGAATGATCGCCACCGGCAGGTTCGCGGCGTGGGTCGGGTAGTCGAAGATCTTGACGTCAAGCACCGTGGTCAGGCCGCCCAGACCCTGAGCGCCGATGCCGAGGGCGTTGACCTTGTCGAACAGTTCGATGCGCAGTTCTTCGAGCTTGTTCTTTGCGCCGCGAGCTTTCAGCTCCGGCATGTCGATCGGCTCCATCAGCGATTCCTTGGCCAGCAGCATCGCTTTCTCGGCGGTGCCGCCGATGCCGATGCCGAGCATGCCTGGCGGGCACCAGCCGGCGCCCATCGTCGGCACGGTTTTCAGCACCCAGTCGACGATCGAATCCGATGGATTGAGCATCGCGAACTTCGATTTCGCTTCCGAGCCTCCGCCCTTGGCAGCGACCGTCACTTCCAGTTCATGGCCCTGGACGATGCTGACGTTGACCACCGCCGGCGTGTTGTCCTTGGTGTTGCGGCGGCTGAACGCCGGATCGGCGAGCACCGAGGCGCGGAGCTTGTTGTCCGGATGGTTGTAGGCGCGGCGCACGCCTTCGTTGACCATGTCCTCGACGCCCATCGTCGCGTCCGGCCAGCTGATGTTCATGCCGATCTTCAGGAAGACCGTGACGATGCCAGTGTCCTGGCAGATCGGCCGATGGCCTTCGGCGCAGAGCCGCGAATTGATCAGGATCTGGGCAATCGCATCCTTGGCAGCCGGCGATTGTTCGCGCTCGTAGGCGGCGGCCAGGTTCTTGATGTAGTCGACCGGGTGGTAGTAGGAGATGTACTGCAGCGCGTCGGCGACGCTCTGGATCAGGTCTTCCTGCTTGATGGCAGTGGTGCTGGCGTGGCTCGAGGCGGTCATGGCTGGCGCGGGGGCTGGGTCGGGACGGCGATTTTAACCGTCCGCCGTCAGTGACGGATTGCTTCAGACGTCGGATCGTTTGCGTGATGACTTCGGAGTCGTCGGCATCGGCGCGGCGAGGGCGGTGAGCGCCTGCCCCTCGTCGCTGGCTACCATGGCTTGCGAGGCCTGATTGATCCGGCGCAGCAGGCCGATGCAGCGCGACAATTCGGCCTGCGAAACGTCCTGCAGCAGTTGTTCGCGGACGTCCATGACGATGGTCTGGATTTCGACACAGACGGATTTGGCGCGCGGCGTCAGATGAATGTGGCGAGCGCGGCGGTCACCGGGACAGGCCTTGCGTTCGATCCAGCCATCGGCTGCCAGGCGATCGAGCAGGCGTACCAGGGTCGGCGATTCGATCTCCAGGTGCTTGGCGATTTCGGTCTGCGTCGGCGGGCCATCGGCGCGCATCAGATACAGCAGCGGCATCCATTTCGCCTGCGATAACCCCAGCGGTGCAAGGCGGCGATCGATCACGGCACGCCAGTCGCGCGGGACCGTCCGCAGCAGTTGCACGAATTCCTGGATGTCGTTCATGACAGGAGTGTAATAGATAGTTAGCAAGCTAGCATCTAGCCAGCTAGGCAAGTATGCTGCGCCCACTGGATCGGGTACCCGGCTGTCCACGGTGTCCGACGTCCCCGGTTTTCTGGAGCTGTCATGAACAAGTCTTTCCCTCTCAAGTCGGCCGCCACGCTCGCGGCACTGCTGATTGCCGCCTGCTCGGGCGCCAAAGCACCGGCTCCGCCGGCGGCACCGCAGGTTGCCGTCCAGAAGATCGCGCCGCGTGCGATCGATGTCACCGCCGATTACGTCGCCCAGACGGAAGCACTGAACGAGGTCGAGATTCGTCCCAGAGTCGGCGGCCTGCTGGAAACCCAAGGGGTCGTCGAAGGCTCGAAGGTGAAGAAGGGCCAGCTGCTGTTCGTCATCGATGCCCAGCCTTACGCGGCCGCCGTGTCGCAAGCGAAGGCGGCCCTGGCGCTGGCGCAGGCGGCGCTCGATCAGTCCGATCGTGATCTCGCTCGCGTGCGGCCGCTGTCGACGATCGACGCGGTCAGCCAGCAGGAACTCGATGCCGCAATCGCTCGTCATGACTCGGCGCGCGCCCAGGTCGAAGCGGCCGGAGCTTCGTTGCAGACCGCCGAGCTGAACCTCGGCTACACCCGCGTGGTCTCGCCGATCGATGGCGTCATCGGCCGCGCGCAGCTCAAGGTGGGCGGCCTGGTCACGGCGTACACGACCTTGCTCAGCACCGTTTATTCCACCGATCCGATGTATGTGAACTTCGCGATCAGCGAAGCCCGGGTGCTGGAGATCCAGCGTGAACTTGGCGGTGCGCTGAGCCAGACCGCGAAAGCCGAGCGCGCCTTCCGGGTGCTGCTGGTCGACAATTCGATCTACCCGCACCCCGGCAAGATGAACTTCATCGATGCTGCGGTCGACAACACCACCGGTACCTTGAAGGTCCGGCTCGAAGTGCCGAACCCGGATCAGCTGCTGCGCGCCAACCAATTCGCTCGAGTCCGCGTCACCACCCAGCATCTCAGCGATGCCATCGTCGTGCCGCAGCGCGCGTTGCAGGAATTCCAGGGCAAGAACTTCGTCTGGGTGATCGACGGCGACAAGAAAGCCAGCCAGCGCGACATCGTGCTCGGGCCGAGAGTCGAGCAGGACGTGATCATCCATGACGGTCTCAAGGCCGGCGATACGGTGGTCGTCGACGGCATGCAGAAGCTGAAGCAGGGCATCACCGTGGCGATCAAGGAGCCGGCCACCGCCGATGCGCCGGTGAGTGGCGCAGCGAACGGCTCGGGTAAAGAGCCAAGCGCTGCCGCTGGTGACAAGCCAGCCGCCGCCGAAGCCAAGCCGGCAGCCGCGTCATGATCAATTTCTTCATCGATCGGCCGATCTTCGCGACGGTCATCGCGATCCTGATCACGCTGGCCGGCGGCGTGGCGATGACCGCGCTGCCGATCGCCCGCTATCCGCAGATCACGCCGCCGACCGTGGTCGTCACCGCGACCTTCCCGGGTGCCGATGCGGCAACCGTCGAGCAGTCCGTTGCTGCGCCGATCGAGGCGCAGGTCAACGGCGTGCCGAACATGATCTACATGTCGTCAAAGGCGTCGAACGACGGCGTCTACACGCTGACGGTCAGCTTCGAGATCGGCACCGATCAGGACATCGCCGCGGTCAACGTGCAGAACCAGGTGGCGATCGCCCAGCGCTCGCTGCCGCAGGAAGTGATCCGCCAGGGCGTGACGGTGGCAAAGCGCCAGCCTCAGCCGCTGCTGTTCATCAGTTTGCGGGCCAGCGATCCGCGCTACGACTATCTGTGGCTGTCGAACTACGCCACCTTGCAGATCTACGACGCGCTGGCGCGCATTCCCGGTGTCGGCACGGTGACCGTGTTCGGCGCCCGCGACTACGGCATGCGCATCTGGATGGACCCGCAGAAGATGGCGCGCTTCGGCTTCACCACGCAGGACATTTCCCGCGTGCTGAACGAGCAGAACGTGGTCGCGCCGGCCGGTACCGTCGGCGCGGAACCGGCACCGAAAGGTCAGGAAATGCAGTTCCCGGTGACAGTCAAGGGCCGCCTCACCAGCGTCGAGGAATACGAGAACATCATCCTGCGTGCGCGCACCGAGGGCCTGCTGGTTCGGCTCAAGGATGTCGCCCGCATCGAACTGGCGGCCACCGACTACGCGCGCTCCAGCCGCCTCGACGGTCAGCCGGCCGCGAACATCGGCATCTACCAGCTGCCGAATGCCAACGCGCTCGATGTCGCCCGTCAGGTGCAGACGACGATGGCGACCTTGTCGAAAAGCTTTCCGCCCGGCATCACCTACACGATTCCGTTCGACACCACCCTGTTCGTGTCGGAGTCGCTGCATGAAGTGATCTTGACTCTGGCGATCGCTGCGGCGCTGGTGCTGCTGGTGGTGTTCATCTTCCTGGAGAGCTGGCGCGCCACCCTGATCCCGATGCTGGCGGTGCCGGTATCGTTGATCGGCACCTTCATCGCTTTCGCGGTTCTCGGTTTCTCGATCAACACGCTGACCTTGCTGGCGATGGTGCTAGCGATCGGCCTGGTCGTCGATGACGCGATCGTGGTCGTTGAAGCAGTCACCGAAAAGATGGATCACCACGGCATGAATGCCCGTGACGCGACGCGTGCGGCGCTGAAGGATGTGGCTGGACCGGTGGTCGCCATCGCCCTGGTGCTGACGGCAGTGTTCGTGCCGGTGGCCTTCCTCGGCGGCCTGACCGGTCTGTTCTACCGGCAGTTCGCGCTGACTCTGTCGATCTCGGTGCTGATCTCGGCATTCGTCGCGCTCAGCTTCATTCCGGCGCTGTGCGCGCTGCTGCTGAAGCCGACCGCGGAATCACGCTGGTCCGGTCTGCCCGGCCGCTTCTTCGGTGCGTTCAATCGCGGCTTCGGCAGCTTCGCCAAGGGTTACAGCCGTGTGGTGCAGCGTTCGCTGCTCCATCGCGCGTTGCCGATCGCAGTGTTCGTTGCCCTGGTGGTCGGTGCCGTGGTGCTGGTCGAGCAGCGGCCGGCCGGC
>NZ_CAISIQ010000174.1 GCF_903885465.1 uncultured Nevskia sp. | reverse complement strand
GGCTCGTCGACCAGAGCCGGTCGTGGCGCTTCGGCCTGCGCAGCGGCAACCAGAGATGTCAGCGCCTGACCGTGACGTTCGACGGTCTTGACCGGCAGCACCTTCAGCGCCGCCAGTTCTTCGAGATCGCGCGGCGCGCGTTCGGCGATGCGGTACAGCGCGTCGTCATCGAGGATCCATTTGCGCGGGCGATCACGCTCCTGGGCGATGCGCTCGCGCCAGCCGGCCAGCGCCATCGCCACCGGCTGCGCCGCGGGCGGCATCCGTCCCAGCCCTTTCAGACGCTTCCAGGCTTCGTTCGGCGGATTGCGGTAGCGCGCCGGCTCGGCCAGCCGTGCGCAGTCTTCCTGCAGCCAGCCCAGCCGGCCGAGAGCAATCAGTTCCTCGCGCATGCGCGGATGGATTTCCGACAGATGTCGGACATCGGCAGCGGCATAGGCCAGCTCCGGACCGGTCAATGGCCGGCGCGACCAGTCGGTGCGAGTCAGGCTCTTGTCGAGCTTGATGCCGAGCAGCTTGTCGACCAGGGCCGCATAACCCAGCTGGTCGCCATGGCCGAGCAGTGCCGCGGCAATCTGGGTATCGAACAGCGGCGTGACGGTATCGCCGCCGAGCCGAACGAAAATCTCCAGATCCTGCGAGGGCGCATGCAGCACCTTGGTGATCGCCGGCGCCGCAAGCAGTGCCCACAGCGACTTCAGGGCTTCGGGTGCCAGCGCCAGGGTGTCGATGCAGACATCGGACTCACCGTCGCCAACCTGCACCAGGCAGAGGATCGGGTGGTAGGTGTCTTCGCGAAGAAACTCGGTATCCAGGGCCAGCCAGGGGCGGTGCTTCCAGCCTTCGACTCTAGCCGCGAGTGCATCGGCGGTGACGATCAGTTCAACAGCGGCGTTCAAGGTCGAGTCTCGTGGATTTGCGCGGCAGTTTCGCACGAAGCAACGCGCATCCCGACAGGCTCGTCGACGGTCCGCGCTCGACGGCAGCATCAACCGGCCCGGCGTGCATGCGCATCGGACGACTGAGCCTTTGGCAGGCCGCTTAGAATGCGGCTTTCCCGTACCGACGATTCCCTATTCCGATGCTGAGCGAGGCGTTCCAGGCAACGCTGAAGATCCTGCTGTTCCGTGCCGGCCCGGCCGATTTCCCCTATCGCGAAGACCCGGGCTTGAGCCGTGGCTGCATCGTTCTCGGCATCGTCGCGACGGCGGCCGTACTCGGCCAGATGCTGCCACTGGCGATGGCGCTGGCCAGCGGCGTGATCGCCACGGCTGCCCTGTCGATGTTCGTCCGTACTACCTTGCGGCTGCGCGGCCTCGAACCTCGCTACGTGCAGACGCGCAATGCACTGCTCGCCACCGGTTCGGTACTGCTGCTGATCATGAGCCTGCCGATGGCAGCGATCATGCCGGGGATGATGGCGTTCCTGGAATCGCTGCGCGTGGCGCAGGACGCCATTCCCGCCGGCGGTGCGCCGCTGACCATCAGCCCGGATCAGATGCCGGATCTGCCCGGCGGTGCTTCTCTGCTGCTCGATCTGCTGACCATCTGGTTCTTCGCCGTCACCAGCCACGTGCTGCGCCAGGCCGCCAACCTCGGCTATTTCGGCGCCGGCGTGCTGGCGCTGCTCTGCGTGATGAACGTGGTGCTGCTGGTCGCGTTCGCCGGGCCGGTACTGAAGCTGATCTTCGGCGGAGGTGCCTGAGTCGTGCACCTGCATATTCTGGGTATCTGCGGCACCTTCATGGCCGGCATCGCCGCGCTCGCCCGCGAGGCCGGCCACAAGGTCACCGGCTCCGACGCCAACGGCTGGCCGCCGATGTCGACGCAGCTGGAAAAGCTCGGCATCGCGGTGATGCCTGGCTATCTGGCCGAACATCTCGATCCGGCTCCTGACGTGGTCGTGGTCGGCAATGTCGTCAGCCGCGGCAATCCGGCGATGGAGCACGTGCTGAACGCTGGCCTGCCGTATGTCTCCGGCCCCGAATGGCTGGCGGCACATGTGCTGAGGGGCCGCCACGTGCTGGCGGTCGCCGGCACCCACGGCAAGACCACGACCACCAGCCTGCTTGCCTGGCTGCTCGAAGAAGCCGGGCTGGAACCGGGCTTTCTGGTCGGCGGCGTGCCGGTCAACTTCGGTCTGTCGGCCAGGCTCGGCAAGGGCAAGTGCTTCGTCATCGAGGCTGACGAATACGACACCGCGTTCTTCGACAAGCGCTCGAAATTCGTCCACTACCGGCCGCGCACCGCGATCCTGAACAACCTCGAATACGACCACGCCGATATCTTTCCGGATCTGGCCGCAATCGAAAGACAGTTCCATCACCTGGTGCGCACCGTGCCCGGCGAGGGGCAGCTGATCGTCAACGCGCAGGATCTGAATCTGCCTCGGGTGCTGGCCATGGGCGCCTGGTCCGGCATCGAGTGGTTCGATGGCGAAGGCCGCGACGCGCGCGGCTGGCAGGCGACGCGCAGCGCAGACGGCTTCGCCCTCGGCTACCGCGGCGAAACGCTGGGCGCAGCGCGCACGCCGCTGGCCGGGCCACACAACCGCGCCAATGCACTGGCGGCAATCGCGGCGGCGGCGCATGTCGGCGTATCGACGGCTGACGCGCTGCGCGGTCTCGAATCGTTTCGCGGCATCAAGCGTCGGCTGGAACTGCTCGGCACCGCGCGCGGCATCGAAGTGTTCGACGATTTCGCTCATCACCCGACGGCGATCAGCGTCACCCTCGCCGGCCTGCGCGAACGCGGCCCCGGCCGCATCCTCGCCGTGCTCGAACCGCGCTCGAACACCATGCGACTCGGCGGGCACGCCGGCGGTGATCTCGCCGACAGCCTCGCCGATGCCGATCTCGCCTTCGTCTACGCCAGGCCCGATCTGCAATGGGACGCCGGCAGCGCGCTGGCAGAGGTCGGCGCACGGCTGCGCCTGCACGGCGATCTGACCGAACTCGCCACCGCGATCGCCGCCGAAGCCCGCCCGGGCGACCGCGTGCTGGTGATGACCAACGGCGATTTCGGCGGCTTGCACCAGCGGCTGCTCGATCTGCTGAAGACCTGAGTCAGCTAAAAATCGTCATATTCATGACGTTGAAATAACACACTTTTTACATGTCTCCGACGAAAGTCGGCCATGTGATTTTTCATCGCCATTTTGCGCATCCGATTCCTCGCAATCGGTGTACGCAGACTCGTGGGCCTACCGCGCTTCCACCTTCCGAAACACAGGTGAGCGGGGGCCAGCGCGGCCGCGCTGTTTCTTGCGCGGTCTCGAACCACAAGGATGCCGGCAACCGCTGGCTGTGCACTGAACTCATGGAGATTGATCATGCTGACGCGCCACAAGAGTTGGGCCCTGGCTGCTGCCGCGCTGTTCCTGTCCGGCTGCGACAGCAAGGAGGACGGGCCTCCCGGAACCCCGCCGCCCACTTCTCCGGTGATCACCGACAGCTATGTGGTCACCAGCGCCAACCGTCTGCTCGGCATCAATCTCGCCGGCTCCGGCGGCACGCTGTTCAGCGCTGCGATCAGCGGCCTCGCCGCCGGTGAAACAGTGCTCGATCTCGCGTTCCGCCCGCGCAACGGCCTGCTCTACGCGCTGGTCAATGGACCCGCGGGTGCCCGCATCGTCCGGCTCGATCCCACCACCGGTGCGGCGATCGCGGTCAGCACGCTGGCCGCCGACCCGACCGACACGACGGTGCCATATACCGGCCTGACCGGCGCCCGTTTCGGCATCGACTTCAACCCGGTTCCCGATCGCCTACGCGTGATTTCGGACGCGGGCCAGAACCTGCGCATCAATATCGATACCGGCCTGACGATCACCGACACCGCGCTGAACGGCGCAGCCGCCGGCGCCTCGGGTACCGCGTACACCAATGCCTTCAACGCTGCCTGCCGCACCCAGCAGTTCACGATCGATCCGGCCAGTGATCGACTGCTTCTGCAGAACCCGCCGAATGATGGCGTGCTGACGGCGATTGGCGGCCTGGGCCTCGATGTCGATTCCGTCGACGGCTTCGGGATCGCGACCGCTGCCGATGGCACCAATACCGCCTACGCGGTGATGACCACGGCCGGCGCGTCCAGCCTCTATGGCATCAACACGGCAACTGGCGCAGCGACCTCGCTGAAGAGCATCACGCTCAACGCCGGCGAATCGGCAGCCGGCTTCGCAACCAGTCCGCAGACCGCGGCGACGCCCAGCCAGGCCCCGGGTGAACTGATCGGCCTGACCACCGCGAACCGCTATGTCAGCTTCATGCGCGGCTCGCCGACCAAGCTGTGCACCAGCGGCGCGATCAGTGGCCTGCCGGCGGGCACCGACCTGCTTGGTATCGATACTCGCCCATCGACCGGCGGCATCGTCGGCCTTGGTAGCGACAACAAGCTGTACTCGCTCAGCAATGCGGGTGTGGCTGCCGCGTTGTGTCCGCTGGCCACCGATCCGGCCGACACCACGCTGCCGTACTCGGTGCTGCCGTCTGGCGCCAGCTTCGGCGTCGGTTTCAACCCGGTGCCGGATCGCCTGCGGGTGATTGCTGACAACGGCCTGAACCTGCGCATCAATCCCAACCTGAACGGCGCTGGCCAATGCCTGGTCACCACCGATACGGCGATCTCCGGCGCAAGCTCGCTCAGCGGCGCGGCCTATACCAACACGGTGCCGGCGGCCGGCGCGACAACGCTGTATGCGATCGACAGCGGCGCCGATGCCCTGGTGCAGATCGGCAACAATCCCGCCAACGGCATCGTTGACGATCCGGGCAATCCGAACAGCGGCGTGGCCAGCACCATCGGTGCGCTGGGCGCCGGCGATGTCGGCAAGGTCGATGCCTTCCTGATCGACGGCCGCAACAACGCCGCGCTGCTGGCGACCAGTGCTGCCGGTGCCACGGCTTCAAGCCTGTACACGGTCAATCTGGCCACCGGCGCGGCAACGCTGACCGGCACGGTCGGCGGCGGCCTCGGCACCGCTGCCTCGGCACCGCTGCGCGGCCTGGCGCTGACCACTGGCACCAACCTCAAGGTGTATGCGCTGACCAGCGACAACCGCCTGCTGTCGTTCTCGCAGACCGGCAACGTACTGGCGCCGAATGCGGCCAGCGATCTGGCGATCACCGGCACCGTCTCCGGCGAGCAACTGCTGGGCATGGATTTCCGCCCTGCGAACGGCCTGCTGTACGCCGTCAGCTCGCTGAACCAGATCTACGTGATCAACACCTCGACGGGTCTGGCTACGCTGTCGGCGACCCTGGCCGCGAACCCGGCCGACACGGTGCCGCCGCTGTACACAACACTGCCGGCCGGTGCGATTTCCGGCGTCGATTTCAATCCGGTTCCGGATCGACTGCGGGTGGTCGACAGCACCGGCAGCAATCTGCGTATCAATGTCGCCACCGGTGCCACCGATGCTGATCTGATGCTCAACGGCGCAGCCGGTCAGATCGTCGCGGCGGCGTACACCAACAGCTATGCCGGCACCACGACGACTACGCTGTACGACCTCGATGCGACGACGCTGTACACCCAGACGCCGCCGAACGACGGCACGCTGGTGGCAGTCGGCCCGCTCGGCGTCACCGCCAGCGGCGATGCCGGGCTGGATATTGCCGGCGGCGCCAATGGCCTGGTGCTGGCCGCGATCAACACCACCGGCAGCGGCCCGTCCGATCTGTATCGCGTCAATCTGGTCACCGGTGCGGCGACGCCGGTCGGCGTTGCGGGCGGCACGGCATTGATCGGCCCGGCGGGCGGCACGCCGATCCGCAGCATCGCGATCGATCTGCGCTGACGTCGTCCTGCAGTAACGCAAAAGGCCGGCCCGAAAGGGTCGGCCTTTTGCTTTTCCGCCGAGAGCTTGTCAGTCGGCGAACGTCGGCTTGCGCTTCTGCAGGTAGGCGCCAACCGCTTCCTGGATGTCGGCCGAGATCAGCATCGCGGCGTTCCAGCCGGCGACGAACTCCAGGCCTTCGGCGACCGTGTGATCGCGCGAATAGAGCAGGCTTTTCTTGACCCCGCGGACAGTGATTGGCGACTTCGCCGCAAGCTCACGGGCCAGCGTTTCGACGTGCGTCATCAGCGCTTCAGACGTGGCGAACACGTCGTTGACCAGGCCGATGCGCTCGGCTTTGTTGCCATCGAAGGTTTCGGCGGTATAGGTCAGCTCGGCGACCCGGCCGTAGCCGATGATCGGCTGCAGGCGCTGCACGGTGCCGACGTCAGCGACCACGGCGAGGTCGACTTCCTTGATGCAGAACTTGGCGTCGGCCGTCGCATAGCGCAGGTCGCAGGCGGCGATCATGTCGACACCGGCACCGACGCAGGCACCGGTGATCGCAGCGATCACCGGCACCCGGATGTTCTCGATCGCAGTCATCGTCGCTTGGGCGCCGAGGATCCAGTCGCGCAGGTATTCGCGCGCCCGCGCCGGGCAGCCCGGTCCCAGCACCCGCTGGCTGAGGCCGGCCAGCACTTCGAGATCGATGCCGGCCGTGAAGTGCTTGCCGCTGCCGGCCAGGATCACCACGCGCACCTGCTTCTGGGTGTTCAGCCAGGCTGCGGCCTGCGGCAGCTCGGCCCACATCGCTTCGGACATCGCATTGGCCTTGTCCGGCCGATTCAGCAGCAGGCGGGCAACGGGGCCATCGAGTTCGATCTTGAGCGTGGTGAAGTTCATGGGAGCAGGTTCGTGGAGGATGGGGTGGCGGCAGCGGACCAATCTTCGCACGGGCCCGCGCCGCCTTCGCCAGCCTTTACGCCGGTGGATTGCCGTAAGCTGCCGCGATCCTTTGCGACCTTTCCGTCCCTGCTAATGACTGCAACGCCCCCGGCCCGGATTCAGAGCCTGCCCGAAGCCCGCGACCTCGAACCGCGCCTGCACGCCGCGCTGGCGCTGGCGAAATCACTCGGTGCCAGTGCCGCCGAAAGCTATCTCGGCGTCAGCCGCGGCCTGTCGGTGGCGGTGCGCCAGGGTGAAGTCGAATCAGTGCAGTTCCAGCGCGACCGCGACTTGTCGGTCACCGTGTTCTTCGGCCACCGCACCGGTTCCGCGAGCACCACGGATCTGTCCGATGCCGCACTGAAGCGCACCGTCGAAGCAGCCTGCGCGATCGCCCGGGTCGGCGGCGAAGATCCCTGCATCGGCCTCGCTGATCCGGCGCGGATGGCGCGCGAGTTTCCCGATCTCGATCTCTATCACCCGGCGATCGTCGAGCCGGAGGCGGCCATCGATCTCGCCCGCGAGTGCGAAGCCGCGGCATTTGCGGCCGATGCGCGCATCACCCAGTCCGAAGGCGCCAGCGTCGACACCCGCGAGTCCCTGAGTCTGTACGCCAACACCCATGGCTTCCTCGGCTGCCGCCGGGCCACCGATTACAGCCTGGGTTGCGCCGCGATTGCGGTCGACGGCGATGCGATGCAGGTCGGCCACTGGTACAGCGCGACGCGTCGTTACGCGGATCTCGACGCTGCTGCCGCGATCGGCAAGCGCGCCGGCGAGCGGGCTGCAGCGCGCCTCGGCGGCCGCTCGGTGAGCACGCGGACCGCACCGGTACTGTTCCCGGCCGAGGTGGCACGCGGCCTGTTCGGCCATTTCATCGGCGCGATTTCAGGCGCCTCCCTGTATCGCCGTGCGAGTTTCCTGCACGGCAAGCTTGGCGAAGCGGTGTTCGCATCGAGAGTCAGCGCCCGGCAGATGCCCTGGCTGCTGCGCGGCGCCAGCAGCAGCGCCTACGATCAGGAAGGCGTGGCGACGACCGAACGCCAGCTGATCGATCACGGCGTGCTCGGCGGCTATCTGCTCGGCAGCTACAGCGCCCGCAAGCTGGGCATGGAATCGACTGGCAATGCCGGCGGCATCTACAACCTGATCGTCGATTCGACCTTCGACGGCGGCCTGGAAGCGCTGGCCCGCGAGATGGGCCACGGCCTGATCGCCACCGACCTGATGGGTCAGGGCGTCAACACTGTGACCGGCGACTATTCGCGCGCGGCCAGCGGCTTCTGGGTCGAGAATGGCGTCATCGCCTACCCGGTCGACGAGATCACCATCGCCGGCAACCTGGCGACCATGTACCGCGGCATCGCCGCTATCGGCTCCGATGTCGACACCCGGGGCGGCGTGCGCTGCGGTTCGGTGCTGATCGATGCGATGACCGTCGCCGGCGGCGCTTGAAAGGGCTTCTGGTCAAATTTCAAACAAGGATCTGTCGCGTGTTCCGAACTGCATTGCTGATCACCGCTGCTCTCGTGCTTGCTGGCTGCGCCTCGCGCGGCACCCAGGATTGCGAAGCGATTGCCGGTCCGAGCTGGTCACGCCTCTCCACCGACCCCACCGATAGCCGTGAACTGCTGATCCGCGCCAATCTGCCGGACAACGCCGAGGTGCTGTGGTTCGGCCAAGGCAAGGACCAGGTGATGGTCTGCGATCCCTCGAACAGCCTCGTTAATCCGGGCTGCGGCGGCTCGACGGCCTACCAGTTCGAGCGCAAAGCCGGTGCCTGGGTATCACGCGGCGTGCTGCTGCCGGTCTGCGACTAGTTCCGGCCTGAAGGGGCTTGCTCAGCCAGCCTTCTTTTTCGCTGCTGCCTTCCTGGGCGCAGCTTTCTTGACGGTCTTCTTCGCGGCCTTCGGTGCCGCCTTGCGCGGCGCAGCAGGCTTGCTGGCGGGCGGCTCCGGCGCCATGCGCGAAGCAGCCTCGGTCGACTCTTCGATGTTCTCGAACTGATCGGAAATCAGCTGGCCGATCTCGCGGTTGATGCGCCGGATCGCGTCGTAAACCACGCCGATGGTCTGCTGCTGCTTCTGGCGCAGCCCGGTCTTGTCTTCGGTCAGCAGGCCGGTCTGCTCCAGCGCTTCGAACGGCAGATCGGCGATGTACTCATGCACCGCCTGCACCGAGGTCGCGCCGCGATCGACGGCTTCCTGGATGAAGTCCTTCAGCAGCTCGATGCGTTGCAGTTTCTTCATGACGGGCGCTCGACGAAACAGACGGGCTTACAGGATAACCGTCAGCGCACGCCGCAGGCGGCGTAATCCTCCCGCCGACGATCGACGCGCACGCCAACGGTGCGCGCCGCATCGACCGCGCCGGGCTTGCCGATGGTCATCCGCAGGCTGGCGATCGGGAAACGCTCGAACAGCATCCGCGCCAGGGTTTCGGCCAGGGTTTCCAGCAACTGGAAGCGGCGCTCGGCGGCAAGCCGGATGATCGCGTCGGCAACCGCGCTGTAGTCGATGGCATCACGGATGCGATCGCTCGATGCGGCTTCACGAATGTCGGTGCCCATCTCCAGATCGATCAGCAGCGGACGCGGTGCGTTCTGCTCATGGGCGTGAATGCCGATGATGGTTTCGATTTGCAGCGCCTGGATGAAGACAGTGTCGAGCGGCATGAGTCGGATCGTGGTGACGTGAGTTGGGGAACGAAGCGCAGAAGATGCGGCGATCAGGCCGTTGCGAGTGCTGGCGCGCGCAGCTCATGCAGCGGCCAGCGTGCACGCGCTGGCAAGCCAGCGCTGCGCTCGCCGACCGACAGCCGCGCCCAACCCGCGTAGGCGATCATCGCCGCGTTGTCGGTACAGAACTCGGGGCGCGGAAAGAACAGGCCGGCGCCGCGCTTGTCGGTCGCTACTTTGAGTCGGGCGCGCAGACGTTGGTTGGCGCCGACACCGCCGGCGACGACCAGCGCGCTCAGGCCAGTCGCGTCGAGCGCGCGTTCGCACTTGATCGCCAGGGTATCGGTCACCGCTTCTTCGAAGGCGCGGGCGAGATCGGCCTTGGCCTGGCTGTCGAAATCCGGTTTCAACTGGTTCAGCACAGCGGTCTTCAGTCCGCTGAAGCTGAACTCGAGCCCGGGGCGATCGGTCATCGGCCGCGAGAAGCGGAACACACCGGGTCGGCCGTCCTTCGCCAACTTCGCCAGTTCCGGGCCGCCGGGATACGGCAGGCCCAGCGCTTTCGCCGTCTTGTCGAACGCTTCGCCAGCCGCGTCGTCGAGCGTCTCGCCAAGAATCTCGTAGCAACCCACGCCGTCGACCCGCGCCAGCATCGTGTGGCCGCCGGAGACCAGCAACGCCACGAACGGGAATTGCGGGCGCGGCGTTTCCAGCATTGGCGCCAGCAGATGACCTTCCAGGTGATGGATCGGCAGCAAGGGCTTTTCGATGGCAGCGGCCAGACCAGCCGCGAACGCACCGCCCACCAGCAGGGCGCCGATCAGGCCCGGGCCGGCCGTGTAGGCGATGCCATCGAGATCGGACGCTACCAGGCCTGCCTCGGCGAGCACGGCAGCCACCAGCATCTGGATGCGGCCGACATGGTCTCGGGCAGCAAGCTCAGGCACCACGCCGCCATACTCGGCGTGCATCGCTGCCTGACTGTGCAGCACGTGGGCGAGCAGACCCGCCTCGCCGCCATAGATGGCGGCGGCGGTTTCATCACAGGAGGTTTCGAGGCCGAGAACACGCATGCCGAGCATTGTGGGGCATGGCGCGTTGCTTTACAGCCGACGATTGACTAGACTTTGCGCCCCTCCTGATCTGCCTGTTGATCAGAGCGCTTCCCTAATTCCGTTTTTGTCCGCTGTTGAGAGTGAACTGATGCCGAATGTCCGCGTCCGCGATAACGAGCCCTTTGAAGTTGCTCTTCGCCGTTTCAAGCGTACCTGTGAAAAGGCCGGCGTTCTGACCGACCTCCGCAAGAAGGAATTCTTCGAAAAGCCGAGCCAGGAGCGCAAGCGCGCTGCTGCTGTTAAGCGTCAGGCCAAGAAGGTTTCTCGCGAAACCTCGAAGCAGATCCGGCTGTACTAACGGCCTGTTGAAAGCCGCGCCATCCATGGCGCGGACTATTCAACCGTTCAGCTGATCTCCAAATCGCGCCCAAGGGCGCGATTTGTGTTTATCACGATTCCATTTTCAGGCGACCCTCCATGACCGATCTCAAGACCCGCATCACCGAAGACGTGAAGCTGGCGATGAAGGCTGGCGACAAGGCGCGCCTCGGCGTGCTGCGCATGCTGACTTCGGAAATGAAGAACCGTGAAGTCGTCGACAGTGTCGAGCTGACCGATGCCGTGGTGATTGCTACGCTCGAAAAGATGCTCAAGCAGCGTCGCGATTCGGAATCGCAGTTCCTTGCCGGCAACCGGCCAGACCTCGCCGCCATCGAAGCGGCGGAAATCGTCGTGCTGACCGGCTACCTGCCGCAGCAGCTGAGTGACGAGGAAGTCGGTGCGCTGATCGCCCAGGGCATCACCGAAACCGGTGCCGTCGGCATGAAGGAGATGGGCAAGGTCATGGCCTGGCTGAAGCCGCAGGTCGCCGGCAAGACCGATATGGGCAAGCTGTCCGGGCTGATCAAGGCCAAGCTCGCCTAGAAGCAGTGGCTCGTGGTCAGTGATTAGGGGTTGGTAGAAGCCGTCGGTTTTCAGTTTTTCTACTAGCCACCGACCACTAGGCACTGGACACTGCAGTCATGTCCCGTATCCCCGACTCCTTCATTCAAGACCTGCTGACGCGCATCGACATCGTCGAGGTCGTCGGCTCACGCGTCGAACTGAAGCGCGCCGGCCGCGAGTACAAGGGCCTGTCGCCGTTCACCAACGAGAAATCACCCTCGTTCTTCGTCAATCCGGCGAAGCAGATGTTCTTCGATTTTTCGTCCGGCAAGAACGGCACGGCGATCACCTTCCTGATGGAAAACGATCGCCTGAGCTTCGTCGAAGCGGTCGAAGAACTGGCCAAGCGTGCGGGTGTGGACGTCCCACGCGAAGGCGGCAACGAAGTCAGCCGCCTGGTGCTCGATGGGCCGCTCGACGCGCTGGCAGTCGCCGAGAAGTTCTACCGCAGCCAGCTGCGCACGCATCAACCGGCGATCGACTATCTGAAGAAACGCGGCCTCGATGGCGAGACGGCCAAGCTGTTCAATGTCGGCTTCGCACCCGAATCCTGGGATGCGCTGACTCGCCTGTTTCCCGAGGCCGATGGCCAGCGCAAGCATGCGATGGACGCCGGCCTGCTGATCGAGCGCGACGGTGGAGGCGGTGGTGCCTACGATCGCTTCCGCAACCGCGTGATGTTCCCGATCCGCGACACTCGCGGTCGCACGATCGGCTTCGGTGGCCGCACCCTGGCGAACGATCCGGCGAAGTATCTGAACTCGCCGGAGACGCCGCTGTTCCACAAGGGTCGCAATCTGTTCGGTCTGTTCGAAGCGAAGCAGTCGACGAAATCGGAACTCAGCTCCCTGCTGGTCGTCGAGGGCTACATGGATGTGGTCATGCTCGCGCAGCACGGCATCCGCAATGCGGTCGCCACGCTCGGCACGGCGACCACGCGCGAGCATCTGACCCTGCTGTTCAAGTCGACCCAGCGCGTGGTGTTCTGTTTCGATGGCGACCGGGCCGGCCGCTCGGCCGCATGGCGCGCGCTGGAACAGGCGCTGCCGGAAGTGTTCGATAACCGCGAGTGCCGCTTCATGTTCCTGCCCGACGGCCACGACCCAGATTCGCTGGTCCAGGAGATCGGCGCCGATGCCTTCCGCGTGCTGATCGAGCAGGCGCAGCCGCTATCCGATTTCCTGCTCGGCGAGCTTCAGAAGCAGGTCAACATCGCCACCCTCGATGGCCGCGCCCGTTTGCCGGGCCTCGCCCGCCCGCATGTCGAGAAACTGCGTGATGGGCCGCTGCGCGCGCTGATCGTCGATGAACTAGCGCGGCTGACGCGCCTTGGTCGCGGCGATCTCGAGGCAGCACTGGCAGCCAGAGCGAAGCCCGAGGCCGCAGCCTCCTCGGCGCCGAACGACAACACGCGACGAGTCGAAAGCCCCGGCGCGAAACCGGTGCGGATCGCGCTGCAACTGCTGCTGGAAGAACCGGCTTTGGCAGCCAAGGCCGAACATCTCGGCCAGATCGAGATGCTCGCCCAGCCCGGCCTGGATATCCTGATCGACACCATCGAGTTCTTCCGCGAGAACCCGGAAGCTCACGCAGCGCAGTGGCTGGAACTGCATCGCGGCACCGCGCGCGGTGCAGCGCTGATGCGCATCAGCGCCATGCCGCTGACCATCGCCGATGCCTCGCTGGAGGCGGAGTTTCTCGACTGCCTGACGCATCTGCGCAAGCGGGCGATCCGCGAACGTCAGCAGGCGCTGCTCGACACTGCCCGCGAGCGCTCGCTGGAACCGGCCGAGCAGGCCGAACTGATGGCGCTGATGCAGCGACCCTGAGTCTTGAACAGACTCAGCTCGACGGTTCGCTGATCACCGCCAGATCGGCAAGTGCCCAACCGCCGGCGCCGCGGCGGAACTTGAGGCGCCAGCGCTGCTCGCCGCCGGCGTAGACCGCTCGATATTCCCGGTTGATGCAGCCGCTGAAGATCGTCGCTTCGATCGGCTGCAGCCGGACCGGCCGCGTCGGCGCGCCGAGGCTGGTGCTCAACGGGGTCAGCGTGCGTTGCTGGGCATCGAGCGCAACAGCCAATGCCGAATCATTGGCGCGGCCCAGCGTCGCTGCGGTCTTGAATGCTTCGTCGACCTGGCCGCTGGCTGCAGCTTCCACCAGCGCCAAGCCAGCCGCAGTGGCCGCGGACTCATTGCGCGGAGCGGCCATCGCAGCAGCCGATGCAATGGCCGTCAGCAGCACGGCAATGCCGGATGCCGAACGAAAAACCGTGGAAATGGTCATTGGGGTCGCGCTCTGATGTCGTCCCGAAGGCTTACGCCGGCCGGCAACGAGCGGATGCGCGGCGCTTGCAAGCGCCGGCCTTGCCCCCATCTCTGCGCATCTGGCTGGCTGATTGACCGCCGAATCCAGTAAACTGCGCAGTTCTTGACCGACGCCACACACGCCGGTTTCACGCAAGAGTATTCAGATGGCAGCAGCTGACCAGCAATCCCAGATCAAGAACCTGATCGCGCTCGGCAAGGAAAAGGGCTTCCTGACCTTTGCCGAAGTGTCCGACAGCCTGCCTGAAATCGTCGATTCAGAGCAGATCGACGACGTCATCACGATGATCCAGGGCATGGGCATTCCGGTCCATGACGAAGCCCCGGACACCGAGGCCCAGCTGTTCAGCGAGCCGGCCGTTGCCGCCGCCGAAGACGACGAAGAAGCCGCCGAGGAAGCCGCTGCCGCGCTTGCCGCCAGCGATTCCGAGTTCGGCCGCACCACCGATCCGGTGCGCATGTACATGCGCGAGATGGGTTCGGTCGAGCTGCTAGATCGCGAGGGCGAAATCCGCATCGCCAAGCGCATTGAGGAAGGCTTGGGCGAAGCGCTGTACGCGATGGCCAGCTACCCGGAAACGGTAGCGATCCTGCTCGAACAGTACGACAACGCCGTCAACGGCAAGAAGCGTCTGGCCGAAGTCGTGGTTGGTTTCTTCGATCCGAACGCGCCGGTGCCGGCCGCGCCCGAAGAAGTGCTGCCGCCGGAAGTCGCCGAAATCGAGCCGGAAGTGGTCGAAGGCGCTGCCGAAGAGGAAGAAGAAGAAGCCGTCGATACGGGTCCGGATCCGGTCCTGTGTGCGGAGAACTTCGGCAAGCTGCAGGCGCTCTACGACGAGGCTTGGGACTCGCTGCTTCGCCTCGGCACCTCCAGCAAGAAGACGCAGGCCCGCCGCGCCGCGGTGGCCGATCTGATCATGACCTTCCGGCTGTCGCCGAAGATCGTCGTCGAAGTCACCAACAATCTGCGCAACAAGGTCGAGCTGATCCGGTCGATCGAGCGTTCGGTGCTGCGCATCTGCGTGGCCGAATGCGGCATGTCGCGCGAAGAATTCCTGGTCAAGTACCGCGAAGGCGCCACGGCCGATCTCGGCTGGCTGGAAAAGGCGATCCGCGCCAAGCGCAAGTATTCGGCAGCGCTGGCGACCAAGAAGGACGACATCAAGCTGCTGCAGGACCAGCTGACCCAGATCGAAGGCGACAACCTGCTGTCGATCGACGAGATCAAGGACATCTACCGCCGCATGACGGTGGGCGAGGCCAAGGCCCGCCGCGCCAAGAAGGAAATGGTCGAGGCCAACCTGCGCCTGGTCATCTCCATC
>NZ_CAISIQ010000173.1 GCF_903885465.1 uncultured Nevskia sp. | reverse complement strand
GTGATCCACACCGATTTCGAGCGCGGCTTCATCCGCGCCGAAGTCATCGCCTATGACGATTACGTTCAGTACAAAGGCGAACCCGGCGCCAAGGAAGCCGGCCGCTGGCGCCTGGAAGGCAAGGAATACATCGTCAAGGAAGGCGATGTCATGCACTTCCGCTTCAACGTCTGAGGCCAGACCGAAGCCCGGTGGTCGATGACCGCCGGGCGGTTGCAGGAAATGCCGGCCGGTGCCGATAGCAGTGGATGAGCCTCCTTCCCCGCTTCGCCATGACCCCGTCCAGCCACGACACGCTGATCGAGCGCCTGCGCGCCTGGTCCTGCGAGCCCTGCGCATCACTGTTCGTGATCGACATCCGCCATCTGCGCTCGGTGAACCGCATCGCCGGGGCCGCCGAGGGCGATGCGGTGATCGCCCAGGTCGAACAGCTGCTGCATGAATGGATCGGCAAGCACGGCATCGCCGGCCGTCTGTGGAGCAATGAATTCGTTGCCGCGCGGATCATCGACCACCCGCAGATGGCGATCGACGACGCCATCGACCTGCGCGATCGCCTGACCGCGCTGCGCTTCCGCGCGCCGCTCGGCGAAAGCCCGGTCTCGGTATCGATCGGCGTCAGGGTCGTGCGCCCGGGCATCAACTGGATCGAAGCGCTCAGCGAGGCTGGCGAAGCCTGCGAGCAGAGCAAGCATCTCGGTCTCAATCAGGTCGCCCTGCACAACGCCAGCGGCACGGCGCTGCGCAAGCCGCCGGTCAATGCCGGCGACGTCACCCAGTTCCGCAAGCTGATGGCCGCCGGCCGGCTGTCCCTGCATCCGCAGCCGATCATGGACATTCGCCGCGGCGAGCCGCGCCTGCGCAAGGCCGAGTTCCTGCTGCGCATGGAGAAGAAGGGTGTCTACATGCCGGTGCCGGCCGGCACCATCGAGACGCTCGAGTACTTCGGCCTGATCAACGAACTCGATCGCTTCTCGACCCAGTTCATCCTCGACTGGCTGGCCGACAACCGCGGCGCGCTCGGCCGCCTGCAGAGCGTGTCGATCAATCTTTCGGCGCGCTCGATCGTCGACGGCCGCTTCATGGACGAACTGCTGCGCGACGTGAAGAACGCCGGCCTGCCGCCGGGAAAACTCTGCTTCGAAATCACCGAAACCGCGGCGATCGAAAACCTCGACATCGCCGCCGACGTGATCCGCACCTTCCGCGCCGCCGGCTGCAGCTTCAGTCTCGATGACTTCGGCTCGGGCCTGTGCTCGTTCGGCTACCTGCAGCGGCTGCCGGTCGACGAGGTCAAGATCGACGGCTGTTTCATCAAGGAAGTGGCGCAGAGCGGCGCCTCGCAGGAAATCGTCCGCGCCATCCACCAGGTCGCCCACGCCACCGGCAAGCGCACGGTTGCCGAATTCGTCGACGATCCGCGCAAGCTCGCTGCGCTGCGCGAGATCGGCGTCGACTACGCCCAGGGCTGGCTGTTCTATCCGACGGTGACACCGGAGAAGTTTCTCGAGCTGGTCGCCGCGCAGGAGTGAGGCGCGGCTATCGCGAGCCGCCGTTCTTCGCGGCGTGCAGCGCGGTCAGATCCTGCATCGTCAGCGTGCCGATGATGTTCTGGGCATCGTCGAGCAGCTCGTACAGCAGACCATCGCTGCCACGAATGCTGAACAGCACGATCACGTCCTCGGCGCCGCCGCCTTCGCGGTGCGGTTGCGGATTGGGCGGGCTGATCGTGTAGCTGCCGGTCGGCCGGACTTCCTTGAGTCGGCCGTCAGGCTCGTACAGGCGGTGTTCGCCCTGCACGACAAAGGTGTGATTCAGGGCAAGGTGCCGGTGCAGGACAATCTGCTCGTTAGCCGCGAAGCGGAACAGCACGTCGGCCGTCTGGCGCGGCGGATCGATGCTCAGCACGGTGTACTCAAGATGCGCGATGCCGTCGATGCGGCTCCACTGGATCTGTCGGTCATCGAAGCGTCCATCGGCCATAGCAGTTCTCCTCGTCATCATTGCTGCCGTGCCGGTTCGCGACGAACCGGCTAGGTGGCGAGCGGAATCATCGCCGAGCTGCCGGGCCGAAAGATATGAAGGTCCGCCCTATACGAGCCAGGAAATCGACCCGAGACCAGCGCTGAAAACCAGGCACGTCGCAACTTTCAGCACGACGAAACGCCCTGAGTGCGGGCGCTCGCAGCCGCGATGTGAATTCATTAGCAATCCGATGGAACTGCGTTAGGACTGCCAGCCGGTCCTGCACCGAGCCTTGCCCCACACCTTCCAACAGGGCGTGGTCATGGGCGCTACCGCCATCCGTTTCGAAAACTGGCTGCCGTCGCCGATCAATAGCGGCGTCCAGTGGTGGCCGTCGCCGCCGCCACCCGGAAGCGAGCCGGCAACGACCGAGCCGCAGAAACCCGAGCCCGAACCGGGATCGAACGACGCCACACCGCAGCTGATCCCGGCGAACGACGGTGCAGGCAACTCCGGCCGAGATCGGCCATGAGCCCGCTCGTCATCGAAGTGATCAGCGGCGAGGCGCTGCGCCGCAACGCCTGGCTGTGCACCGAACTGGCCCTGCTCGCCGCACCGAGCTATGACGACGCCAGCGCGATCCTGGCCCGCGAAGTCGCGGCCTGCACCCACCTGTACATCGGCCGGGATGAGCACGGGACACTCGCCGGCTTCTTCATGACCGGCCGCGAAGACCTGAGCGCCGTGCACGGTCTGCCGCTGGGCCTGGCGCTGGTCCACGTCGGCTGGAGCGCCTGCCGCGAAGACCTCAAGAACAGCGGCGCGACGATGGCGCTGTTCGAGCGCTGCATCTTCGATACCCAAGTC
>NZ_CAISIQ010000172.1 GCF_903885465.1 uncultured Nevskia sp. | reverse complement strand
GGTCCCGTAGCGCCTTTCCTGTGCCACTCCGGAACATCCAGTTCGAGCGCGCGCACCAGTTCTGGCGACAGCTCCGGCGATGTCGTTCGGCTGGTCAGCAGCGCCATTTCATCCGAGTCCGGTTCGGCGGCGAACGTCACATTGCCGATCGACATCATCACCACAAACAAGAGCCAGTTGTTCACGAAGTGCCTGCTTTCAAATGATGCCGCAGGATAGCGGAAGGACTCGATCTGGCGCCCCCAAAGAACCCTCACGCCGCACCGGCAACGATGTCGGCGAATGCCTTCGAGCCGTAAAAGCTGGCCAGGCGACGGCGCGCGATCGGCTCCAGCAGTTTCTTCTTCTTGAGCGTCTTGATCACCGACGGCGCGTAGCGCTGCAGTTCGTCAAGAATTCGTTCACGGTCGATGCCGAGATCGGCGAGCAAAGCGGTCAGGGTCGCGTTCTCGTACTTGTCGAAAAAACCGTCGATGCCGGCGTCGATGACGATGCGGTACCAATCCTGTTTGCGCAGATGGCGCCAGGCTTCGAAACCGGTGACGAACAGCTCTTCTACAACGGTGTCGTCGATGTCGTCCCGCAGCGCGCCGACCGGTTCGTCGCGCAGCTTGTCCCAGGTATCCAGCGCCAGTTCCTTCAGCAGCTTGGGGCTGGCGTGGGAGATCAGGAACTCCGCGCTGCGCGTCGTCGAGGCCTGCACGGCCTTGGCGATGTACTTGCGCAGGCCTTCTTCGAGCGAGGATTCCAGCTTCGGCGTGGCGACGCTGAGCGCGGCGCGGCCGAGCTTGAGCATCGAGCTGGCACCGGGAATGTTCTTCGCGACATTGCTCTGCGCGAGGTAGCCGGTGATGCCGCTGTAGAGCAGATCGGAGGCGAAATCGGCGTACAGCGGGCTGGTCACGGCGGCGCGGATGATCTTGTCGCGCAGGGTGTCGAGTTCGAGGATTTGATCGGTGAAATCCTCGAAGTGCCGATCGGTCAGCAGATCGCCTGGCGTGGTCTTGCTGTGAATCTCGTGAGCATGGATGCGGCGGGCGATCTCGCCGACCAGTTCCGGCAGCCCCGGCCCGAACTCGACTTCGCTGGCGAACACCGCGGCGGTGTCCTTGATCTGCTTGCGGGTGACCATGTTGCCGACGGTCAGCTTGCTGGCTGCGAGCAGCGCGGCATCGACTTCCTCAGCCAGCAGCGCCTTCAGGCCCGGGCCGCTGATCTCCTCGACGATGTGCTGCACATGCGCTTCGAGCAGGGCCTCGGCGATACCGGCTTTCTTGTCGACCATCACACTTCTCCAGAATTCGGAATCAGTAGGAAACAATTGTTCGCTAGCTTCGCATAGGCGCGGCCAGCGATGACACAAGCCGTGTTCCCGGCCGTTATCCTGAGCACCATCAAAACCCTTGAGCACCCGCTTGGAACCGCAGCCAGCCCCTGAAGCTTTGCCGCCGAAGCCGCAACCGCCGGTCGATTACGACTGCTGTGGCGGCGGCTGCGCGGACTGCGAACTGCGCATCTACCTGCGTGAACTGGGCCGCTGGCAGAAGATGGCCCGGCTGCAGGGCATTCCGATCGATGATTGAAGCCGCACAGCGGCTGGTCGGCTTTCTCGACGCCGCGCCGCGCGTGCTGCTGCTCACCGGCGCCGGCGTCAGCACCGGCAGCGGCATCCCCGACTATCGCGATGCCGACGGCGCCTGGAAACGCGGGCCGCCGATCACTGGCCAGGTCTTCCGCAACGATGCGCTGCAACGGGCGCGCTACTGGGCGCGCAGCATGATCGGCTGGCCGCTGCTCGCCGGGGCGCAGCCGAATCTGGCGCATCGGGCGCTGGCGACGCTGCAGGCCCAGGGCCGAATCACGCGACTGATCACCCAGAATGTCGACGGCCTGCATCAGGCTGCCGGCAGTACCGAGGTCATCGATCTGCACGGCCGGCTCGACACGCTGATCTGTCTGGCCTGCGATCAGCGCTCGCCGCGCAGCGTCTTCCAGCAGCGTTTGCAGGACGACAACCCGGACTGGGCAGCGCGCACCGCCGTGGCGCTGCCCGATGGCGACGCCGATCTCGAACACGCGGACTTCAGCGCGTTCACGGTGCCTGGCTGCACCTACTGCGGCGGCATGCTGAAGCCGGATGTCGTGTTCTTCGGCGAAGGCGTGCCGCGCGAACGGGTCGATGCCGCGTTCGCAGCCTTGCAGGCGTCCGATGGTCTGCTGGTCGTTGGCTCATCGCTGATGGTCTATTCGGGTTACCGCTTCGCCGTGGCCGCCCACGAGCGCGGCTTGCCGATCGCTGTGCTGACCTTGGGCAAGACCCGCGCCGATGACCTCATCGACGTGAAGATCGATGCGCCCTGCGGCGAGACGCTGACGGCGGCGGTAGCCCATCTGGCCAGAGAGCCCGCCTGCTGAGCTTCCGACGCGAAACGGCCTACCAGTGCGGCGGAATCTCGTCCCGTGACGTGCCCTGAAACACCGGCTGGTCGCTGGAAGCCAGACGATCGCCAAGCGCTTTCAGGCGCTGATCGAGCAGTTCGATCAAGCGCTGCTGGCGCTGGATCTCGGCGCTGAGCACATTCAGCGCGTCTTCCTGCCAGGTCATCCGGGTTTCCAGTTCGATCAGACGTTCTTCGGAGCTGCTCATGTCGGCGTGGCATCGTTGCAAGGCAGGCAGTGTAACGGCGGGCACGGGCTATGCTTGGCGCATGGTCATGACCACCTCGACAACCAAGATTCGTCCGGACCTCGCGATCTGCGAGCACTGCGACAGCGTCCATCAGCGCCTGCCGCTGGAGCGCGGTGAAGCGGCGGATTGCCATGTCTGTGGCGCGACCCTTTACCGCCGCCCGATGCTGGATCTCGACGCCATGCTGGCGCTCACGGTCGCCGCGCTGATCGTTTTCGTGGTCGCCAATGCGGCACCGCTGGTGACCATGGAATCCGGCGGCAATACGACGCGTGGCTGGTTGCTGAGCCTCGTCGCGACCACCTGGACGTCCGGCGTCGGCGCCGTTTCGGCGATCCTGATCGGTACCGTGTTCCTGTTTCCGCTCGCGCAGATCCTGCTGTATTTCTACGTGCTGCAGGCCTGCCGCCTGAAGCAGCAGGCGTCGCGATTCGTCGACGCCATGCACTGGCTGCGCCGGCTGCGGCCGTGGAGCATGGTTCAGGTATTCCTGATCGGCACCCTGGTATCGATCATCAAGATGTCGCATCTGGCGTCGGTGAAACCCGAGCCGGGACTCTGGGCGTTCGGTGTGCTGACCATCCTGCTGACTGCGCTCGGCACCTTCGAATTGCGCGAGCTGTGGGCGCTGCACGAAGAGGCGGCCAACACATGAGCGAGCCAACAGGCCGAATCGTCCGCGGCATCGAGCACGGGCTGGTCGGCTGTGAAGCCTGCGGCCTGGTGCTGGAACGGCCGGCGCACGGCAGCGACTGTCCGCGCTGTGGCACGCCGGTACATGCGCGGCGTCCGGAATCGCTGGCCCGCAGCTGGGCGTTCCTGGTCGCGGCGATGATCCTGTACGTCCCGGCCAATCTGCTGCCGGTGCTTCACTCGACCAAGCTGTTCGAAAGCTGGTCCGACACCATCCTGTCCGGGGTCGTCGCGCTGTGGGAAGACGGCGCCTACGATCTGGCGATCATCGTCTTCACCGCATCAATCGTGGTGCCCCTGCTGAAGATGGGCGCACTGGCGCTGCTGCTGCTCGAAGTGCAGCGCGGCGGCCGGCAATTGCCGCGTGAACGGGCACTGCTGTATCGCATCCTCGAGTACATCGGTCACTGGTCGATGCTCGATGTCTTCGCGGTGGCGCTGCTGGTCACCTTGGTACACTTCGGCGCCCTGGCGAGCGTCGAACCGGGTTCCGGCATTGTCGCTTTCGGCGCGGTTGTGGTGCTGACCATGCTGGCGACGATGAGCTTCGATCCACGCCTGAACTGGGACACACCACGCCGGCGCGTCACATCCCTACCTGCAGCCCCCGCCGTCAAACCCGACACGGCCAAAGACCCGCTATCGCCATGAGCGCAGCCCTGCCTCCCGATGAACTGCCAAGCCCCGAGATTCGCCGGGATGGCCGCAAGCGCCTATCGCTGATCTGGCTGGTGCCGCTGATCGCGGCACTGGTCGGCCTGGGGCTGGTGGTACGCACCTGGCTGAACACCGGCACCACGATCACCATCAGCTTCAAGACCGCCGAAGGTCTGGAGAACGGCAAGACCGAGGTCCGCTACAAGGACGTGGTGGTCGGCAAGGTCCGCAGCATCTCGCTGAACGGCGATGACTCAGGCGTGCAGATCGGCGTCGAGCTGACGCCCGAGGCTACCCGTCTCGCGGTCAAGGACAGCCGCTTCTGGGTCGTGCGGCCGCGGATCGGCATTGGCGGCGTGACCGGTATTTCCACCCTGCTGTCCGGCGCCTACATCGGCGTCGATGTCGGTCGCGACAAGGAAGAGCAGCGCGCCTTCGAAGGCCTCGAAAAGCCGCCTGCCGTCACTCACGATCAGAAGGGCAAGCAGTTCACGCTGACCACCTACGACGCCAGTTCGATCACCATCGGCGCGCCGGTCTATTTCCGCCGGGTGGCGGTTGGCCAGGTCGTCGATTCCGCGCTCGATGAAGATGGCAAGAAGATCACCGTGAAGGTATTCGTCGAAGCGCCCTACGATCGCTTCGTGACCCTCAATACCCGGTTCTGGAACGCCGGTGGCGTCGATCTCGCGGTGTCGTCAGAGGGGTTGCGGCTGAACACTCAGTCGCTGGCCACCGTGCTCGCTGGCGGCATCGCCTTCCAGGCGCCGGACCCGAACAATCCCGGCGAGCAGGCACCGGCCGAGCAGAGCTTCGAATTGTTCTCGAAGATTGCCGATGCGCTGGCGCCGGTCGATGGTCCTTCGGTCAACGCCTTGCTGGTGTTCCGCCAATCGACGCGCGGTCTGTCGGTGGGCACGCCGGTGGACTTCTCCGGCGTGGTCATCGGTGAAGTGAAATCGATGCAGCCGCAGTACGACAGCCAGCGACAGAGCTTCTACACGGACGTGATGATCGAGCTGTTCCTGGAGCGTCTGGGCCCGGCCTACAAGACGCTGACCGCGCTCGACAATGGCGAAGGCCGTCCGCCGCTGAAGGTGCTGCAGCGCTTCATCAATCAGGGCCTGCACGCGCAGTTGCGCGCTGGCAACCTGCTGACCGGCCAGCAGTACGTGGCGCTGTTCTTCAAGCCCGGAAGCACGAAAAAGATCAGCATCGCGCAGGACAGCACGCCGGAGATTCCGACTGCTCCCGGCAGTCTCGAAGAGATCCAGACACAGATCGAAAGCATCGTCACCAAGTTCGACAAGATTCCGTTCGAAGCTCTGGCCGCCGACCTGCGCAGCACGCTGAACAACGCCAGTTCCCTGCTCAAGACGCTTGATCAGGACGTAGCGCCGCAGGCCAAGAAAACCCTGGCCGAAGCTGGTGCCGCGATCCAGTCGCTGAACCAGAATCTGACTTCGCCGGAAGCGCCGCTGCAGCAGGACGCGCGCCGCACGCTAGAGCAATTGAACCGCACCGCCGCCTCCCTGCGGACCCTGACCGAATATCTCGAACAGCATCCGGAAGCGCTGCTGCGCGGCCGGCCGGTCGAAGTCGAGCCACAGCCTCAGCCAGGGAAAGCGACCGATGCGCCACGGAACTGATCCGATGAGAAACCCGAGCCTCGCAGCACTGATCGCCCTCACCCTGCTCGCCGGCTGCCAGAGTGCGGCGCCGATCCGCTTCTACACGCTGCTGCCGGCCGCGACCCGCGATGCCGCGGCAGCGCAGGATCCGGCGTTCCGCATTGAACTGGGTGCGGTGAATATTCCGTCCCAGGTCGACACGCCGCGGATCGTCGTCCGCGAAAGCGGCGGCCGACTGACGCCGGTCGAAGGCCAGCGCTGGATCGCACCGCTGGCCGACGAGGTTCGCGCCTCGCTCAGCGCGGCGCTGACCCAAAAGCTCGGTGTACCCGACATCGGTTACGCCAGCGCCAGCGACACCAAAGGCCTACCGCTGTACCGGATCCGGGTAAGCCTGCGGCGCTTCGAATCGATCCTGGGCAGCCAGGCGCTGATCGACGCAACCTGGACCGTCAGCAGCGCCAGTGATGCTGCCAAGAGCGCGACTTGCGACAGCCGCGTCGAATCAAGCATTGCCGGCGGCTTCGATGCGCTTGCCGAAGGTCATCAGCGTGCCTTGGCCGTACTGGCTGGACGTATCGCCCGCGGACTTGAAGCGCTCAACGCCGGCAAGGCCAGCAATGTCTGCGTGGCGGCTGAAGCAGGCTGAAGCATGCTGGTCATCAACGACAGGCTCAGCATCCCGCTGACCGAGATCGAGCTGACCGCTACCCGCTCGCAGGGCGCTGGCGGCCAGAACGTCAACAAGACCTCGACGGCGATCCATCTGCGCTATGACATCCGCGCATCCAGCCTTCCGGACGAGTTGAAAGAACGGGTGCTGCTGCGCGCCGATCAGCGCATCACCCGTGATGGCGTGGTGGTCATAAAGGCGCAGCAGCATCGCAGCCAGGAAGCGAACCGGGATGCCGCACTGGCTCGCCTCGCCGATCTCTTGGTCCGCGCGCTGCATGTGCCGATTGCCCGCCGGGCGACCCGGCCCAGCCGCGCCTCGAAGCGGCAACGCATTGACGACAAGACCCGGCGCGGCGGCTTGAAGACTCTGCGGCGCAGCGTCGACGACTGACTAAAGCTGTAGCTCGATCAACTCCGCCTGCACGCTGCCATCAGCAGCGATGCGTAGCTTCGCAACGGTGACCGGCAGGCTGAAACGACGCGGCCCGGCACTGCCCGGATTGACGTACAGCCGGCCATCGCGTGGCTCGATCAACGGCCGATGGCTATGGCCGCTGACGATGACTTGAGCGGCGGCGGCATCGTCGGCCAGCAGCAGCTTCAGATCGTGCAGCAGATGAATCGCGACTGCGCCGACCTGCAGCGTTGCCGTTTCCGGAACAGCCTCGAATGCGGGCTCGCGATCGTTGTTGCCGCGCACGGCGGTGACCGGCGCGATCGTCGCAAGCTGCTCGAGAATCGCCGCATCGCCGATGTCCCCGGCGTGCAGGATCGCATCGACGCCGGCGAGCGCAGCGAGGGCCCGCTCGCGCAGCAAACCATGGGTATCTGAAATCAGGCCGATGACGGCAGGCGGACGAATCATGGCGCCAGTGTAATGGCGCTAGCTGCAAGGGCCTGCCCCGCATGCAGGCGGCATGGTTTCTGGATCACAATGGCGCACTTTCGACCTTGGTCCATGCATGTCCGGCAACACCGTCACCCGTCGTTCCGCGATCCACGGCAATGGGGTTTTTGCCGCCAAGCCGCTGGCCTCCGGCATCGAGGTGATGGAGTACACCGGCCGCCTGCGAACCCACGCGTATATCGACAAGGTGTACTCGGACACCGTCGAATCCGGCCACACGTTTCTGTTCACGCTGAACGAACGCTACGTCGTCGACGGCAACTTCGATTCCAACGACGCGCGCTGGATCAATCACAGCTGCGAACCGAACTGCAAGCCGTACGTGATCGAAGATCCGGGCAAGAACCCGAAGCTCGATCGCATCGTCATCGAAACCCTGCGCGACATCGACCAGGGTGAGGAACTGACCTTCGATTACGGCATCCGCCTCGACTGCCGCCAGACCGCGCGGCTGAAGAAGATCTGGGCCTGCCGCTGCGGCGCGCCGACCTGCACCGGGACGATGCTGAAGCCGAAGCGCTGAGCGTTGTCCGGATTACGCGCAGCGGCTGGAGATGGTCGCCAGCAGACGACTCAAGCTCAGCAGATGGGTGCCGAGGATCGCCTTGCCGGTGGTCAGCAGTCCGGCGGAGATGTGTCGGCGTGGGTCTGCCCAGCCGAGGATGTTCATGAAGCCCAGATGGCCGAAGGCGTCGGCGGTGTCCGGGCCATACATGCCGGCGGGTTTGGCGCCGAGCATCATGCCTTCGCTGTAGCGCATCGGGATCATCAGGGTGCGATCGAAATTCATCCGGCCCAGTGGCCGGGCGATGCGAGCAACAGTCTCGGCTTTCAGCAGTTGCTGGCCGTTGGCGACACCGCCATCGAGCAGCATCTGGAAGAAGCGGCTGGTCTCGTCGGCGGTCGCGAAGATGTTGCCGGCCGGAATCACCGCCTGCTTGAAGCTGTCGGTATTCGAGGCGCGCACCACTTCCGGGAACGGCACGAACAGCGCCCGCTCGGCGACCGTTGAAATCGGAAAGCGCACCAGCGCCCCGGCTTCGTAGTTGATCGCCACCTCCGGCCAGTATTTCTTGCCGATGCCATAGGTGAAATGCTTCATCTTCAGCGGCTTGCGGATGTGCTGATCGAGATAGCTGGACAGACTCGTGCCGGTCACCTTCTGCAGCACTTCAGCGAGGATGAAACCGCCGGTGATCGCGTGATAGGACATCTGCTTGCCCGAGGTCGGCGGCGCGGCGCAGATCAGGCGGATGATCCGATCCCAGTCCTCCATCAGCTCGACCTTGCGCTCGATCTTGGCGATCTTCATCGTCGGGAAGCCACCGCGATGGGCGAGCACATCGCTGATCGTGGTGTCGCGCTTGCCGGCCTGCGCGAATGCCGGCAGGTAGTGGCTGACTCGCTCCTCGAGACGAATGCCGCCGTCCTCGGCGAGCTTGTGCAGCAGCACTGCGGTGACGGCCTTCGAAGCCGAGAACAGGCAGATCGGCGTCTCGGGCGTCAGCAGGCGCTTGGGCACGGCTGCACTGTCCGCAGGGCCATTGCCCTCGGCGTGGCCGATCGAGCGATTGAACACCAGTTCGCCGTGACGACGCAGGCAGAACGCGATGCCCGGATAGGCACCGCTGCGGTACAGACTTTTCAGCGCGGCCCAGATCGCCTTGGTATCGGCAGCGCTCAAGCCCCCACGCGGCCCGGCCGCTTCGACGTCATCGGCAATCGTGGTGATCGGATGCAGGTCGCGCGCGATCTGCACCTTCATCGGCTGAAATAGGACCATCTGAACGGGGCTCCTGCCCAGCGCGGCTGATGGCGCGGGCCTTTAGTCATGAGTGCGGCCGGGCGGCCGTCGTGTCGCAAAACCTTAACAGAACACTTGTGTTGTTTGATGCCGCTAGAGTGCCTGCATGAACACATCCCATCGTTACATTCACTTCGATAGCCCGGGCGCGGCTGAAGTCATGCAGCTCGTCGAAGGCCCTCGCCCTGCGCCCGGCCCGAACGACGTGCTGATCAAGGTTATGGCCGCCGGCATCAATCGCCCGGACCTGCTGCAACGCCAGGGCGTCTACGCACCACCGCCCACGGCCTCACCGATCCTGGGGCTGGAAGTGGCGGGCACGATCGCAGCGCTGGGCGCCGAGGTTCAGGGCTGGCAGATCGGCGATCCGGTTTGCGCGTTGACGCCGGGCGGCGGCTATGCCGAGTACTGCGTGACGCCGGCCGCGCACTGTCTGCCGATTCCCGCCGGGCTGAGTTTGATCGAAGCCGCCGCGCTGCCGGAGACCTCGTTCACGGTCTGGGGCAACCTGTTCTTCCGCGGCCGATTGAAGGCTGGCGAATCGGTGCTGATTCACGGCGGCACCAGCGGTATCGGCACCACCGCGATCCAGTTCGCGAAAGCCTTCGGCGCCACCGTGTTCGCCACCGCCAACGGTGCCGACAAGTGCGCGGCCTGCCGCGCCCTGGGTGCCGACTTTGCGATCGATTACGCCAGCAGAGATTTCGTTACCGAGATTCACCGCGAAACCGGTGGCCGCGGTGTCGACGCCGTGCTCGACATCGTCGGAGGCGATTACACGCCCCGCAACCTCGGGGCACTGGCAGTCGATGGCCGGCTGCTGCTGGTCGGCTTCCAGCGTGGTGCTGCGGCGACGATCGATCTCACCGCGATCATGCGCAAGCGCCTGATCGTCACCGGCTCGATGCTGCGGCCGCAGACGCATGAGGAAAAAGCGGCTCTGGCAGCTGCGCTCCGAGACAAGGTCTGGCCGCTGATTGCAAATGGCCGGATCAAGCCGCTGATACACGCGACATTTCCGCTCGCCGAGGTCGTCGAAGCGCACAGGCTGATGGCGTCCAGCGCCCACATCGGCAAGATCGTGCTAACCGTCGACTGATCGACCGCCCAACAAGAAACCGCAGCCGAAGCTGCGGTTTCTTGTTCAACGTAGAGCGATCATGCGGTCTGCCAATGCAGCGGCTGCATACGCTGGCGTTGCTCGCGCAGACGATCTTCCAGCACCAGCAACTGCTGGCGCATGTCGCTGTGCTGCCACTGGTCGGCGAGCTTGTCGCGCGCCGCTTCGATGCGCTGGCTCTGCAGATGACTCCAGGCATTGACGGTGGTCTTAAAGGTTTCCAGCTCGTGCTCGAAACGCTGCTGAAGCACGGCGACCCGGCCTTCGTTGTTGCAGCCGGTCAGCCGCTCGCGCACCTGATCAAACTGCCGCTGCAGCATCGCGCGCTGGATGCGGAACTCCGGCACCCGGCGCAGTTCGCGAGTGATGCCCACCCAAGACAGCGAGGCGATCAGCCACTTGGTCGGGTCGTACTGCCACCAGCGTACGCCGTTGCGGTAGTCCCACTGAAACAGGTGGTGATAGTTGTGATAGCCCTCGCCGTAGGTGAGGAAGGCAAGCAGATCGTTGTCTCGCGCGGTGTTCTCGATCGTGTACGGACGACGGCCCCAGTAATGGGCCAGCGAGTTGATCAGGAAGGTCACGTGATGGTTGACCACCAGACGCAGCAGGCCGGCGACCATCAGGTAACCCATGACATCGCCCATCGCCCAGCCCAGCAGCAGCGGGAAGCCGATGTTCATGAACAGCGCCAGCGGCAGGTAATAGTTGTGCTGGAACATCACCAGGCGATCGTCGAGCAGATCACGGGCGTTCGAGTAATCGGTGCGGGCGCTCGGGTAGTCGCGCAGCATCCAGCCGATGTGGGCGTACCAGAGGCCGCGGTTGATCGAGTACGGATCGTGATCGACATCGTCGACATTGGCGTGGTGGATGCGGTGAGTCGAAGCCCAGACCAGTACCGAATTCTGGAACGCCATCGCACCAAACAGCAGATAGAACGCCTTCAGGCTCCAATGCGCCTGATAGGCGCGATGCGCCCACAAGCGGTGATAGCCGCCGGTGATCGACAAGCCGCAGGCATACAACAGCGCGACACCGGCCACCCAGGCGCTGGCGCTGACGTCGTAATTGAAGAGGTACCACGGGAAAACCGTCAGCAGCAGCGCCGTGCTGATCGTGAACATCGCGTAAGCGGGCTTGTTGATCGCCGGCCGGGAGGACGCAGGGTTTGCAGCAGTCATCGAGCAGACTCGTTGAAGGGCTATTTCGCTTTATCGGCAATCAAGGACCATTCTGCAAGCGCCCTTGCAGGCCAGGCAGCCCGGAAGCGAGAGACCGGGGAGGCTCGGCATTTTCACCTATTACTACCAAGCCCGTCTCTTTGATGACGGCGAGCGGCGTCATTATCAAGACCGGTGTCGGCAGAGAACCTCGTTGCGCATGCAAGCTACCGCGACAGCCAAACGTCGGACATAAAAAAACCGCAGCCGAAGCTGCGGTTTTTCAAATCCGAGCGCTTATTAGAGCGGGCGAATCTGGGTGGCCTGCATGCCCTTCGGGCCGCGCTGCGCCTTGTACTCAACGCGCTGACCTTCTTTCAGGGTCTTGAATCCGGTGCCCTGGATTTCCTTGAAGTGCGCGAAGAGATCTTCGCCGCCATCGGCCGGGGTGATAAAGCCGAAGCCCTTGGCGTCATTGAACCACTTAACGGTGCCCATCGAGTCTGACATTGCTACATTCCTTTAACGGTGAATTGACAAAAAAGTACCGACACCAGAGGTAGTGTCGTATTTGCGGGCGATCAAGAAATGTAGCCGGGATACTGACAGCACCCGTTCGTAGCGGGGAAACTGACCACGGTAAATACCTTGCTTGAAACGACTGCAAGTGCACTGTACGCGCTAATTCCGCTGCTGTCTAACAAGCCATGCGGAAGTCTGCAACACGCGTCTCGGTTGAATTTTGACGTTGCGAAGCAGCATTAGCAGCCGGGTTCGGCCCGCCCCTCCAACGCGAGCAGCACGAGTCAGCGTCCTTGCTGACCAGCTTACATCGAGCCCCTCGCAAAACCTTGGTAATCACTTTTTTGTGCGACGGGTTCGCGCAGATTCAGCAGCGCCGAGCCATATCCCAGAACCATGAGCGAGTCGGCCGTTCGCGAGCAGACAAACGGTTGCGGATGCCGGCCTCAGGCTGAGGCCGGCAGAT
>NZ_CAISIQ010000171.1 GCF_903885465.1 uncultured Nevskia sp. | reverse complement strand
CTTCGGCATCCGCGACGCGCCGCATGCGCTGTTCACGCGGCTGCGCAAGGACTATCCGCTGGCGATCGCCGAAGTGCCGGGCTATGACCCGCACTGGATCGTCACCAAGTACGACGACATCCGCGAGATCACCCGCCAGGACCACATCTTCCACAGCGCCGATCGCTCGAAGACGCTGGCCTCGAAGATCGCCGAGCAGCTGATGCGCCAGTACTCCGGCGGCCTGCCGACGATCTTCAAGACACTGGTGCACATGGATGATCCGGAGCATGCCGAGCATCGCGCCGTGACCCAGCCGCATTTCTATCCGCAGGCGATCGCCAAGGTCGAGCCGATGGTCCGTGACATGGCGCGCAGCTACATCGACGCGTTCCTGGCCAAGGGCCAGATGCATGGAAACTGCGCGGACTTCGCCACCGAACTGGCCTTCCCCTATCCGGCCGAAGTGGTGCTGACCCTGATCGGCGTGCCGAAACAGGATCACAAGAAGATGCTCGATCTGACCCACTGGCTGTTCTGCTACGCCGATCAGGACCTGTGCCGGCCCGGTGCCAACATCACCGACCCGGCCGAGATCATCAAGACCTGGGACATCGTCTACAACGAGTTCAAGGCCTATTACGAATCGATGATCGCCGAGCGCCAGCAATGCCCGGTCAACGATCTGACCTCGGCGATCGCCAACGGCAAGATCGGCGGCTGCCCGATGACCGAGCGCAACATGATCAGCTACCTGGTGATCGCCTCGACCGCCGGTCACGACACCACCTCGGCGACCACCGCCACCGGCATGTGGGTGCTCGCCGAGAACCCGGCGCTGCTGCAGCGGTTGAAGGCCGATCCGGCGCTGATTCCCGGCTTCGTCGAGGAAACCATCCGCTGGGCCAGCCCGGTGCAGCAGTTCATCCGCTCGGCCACCGAGGACTACACGCTGCGCGGCCAGCAGATCAAGAAGGGCGATCTGCTGTACCTGTCGTACATCTCCGGCAACCGCGATGAGGACGTGTTCAATGACCCGTTCACCTTCGATCCGGCGCGCTCGCCGAATCGCCATGTCGGCTTCGGCTACGGGCCGCACATCTGCCTGGGCCAGCATCTGGCCCGGCTGGAAATGAAGCTGCTGTGGGAGGAGCTGATTCCGCGGCTGGCGTCGGTGAGCATGGCCGGGGAGGGCCGGATGACCGAGTCCGAATTCGTTTCCGGGCCGAAATCGGTGCTGATCCGCTACACGCTCGAAACCAGCCACTGAGGACCCACGATGACTGCAACTACACAGCCGTACCGCAAGTTCCAGTGCGTGCTCTGTGGCGAGATCTACGACGAGGCGCTGGGCGTGCCGGAGTTCGATATCGCCCCGGGCACGCGCTGGGAAGACGTGCCCGAAGACTGGCTGTGCATGGCCTGCGGCGCGCCGAAATCGGAGTACGTGCTGCTCGAAGACTGAGTGGCGCATCATCCGTCCCGATCTGATCCTCACGCTGACTGGAGCAAGCTGATGAACGCTTTCCGCGTTGTCGTACGTGCACTCGCCGTGCTGGCGCTGCTCACCGGCGCAGTCGATGTGCTGATCGGCCTGCCCGGCCAGCAGAAGATCGGTGCGGCCCTGGCCGAGGGTTACAGCGATCCCTTGCTGAACAGCCAGCTGCGCTATCTCGGCGCCGTCTGGTTCGGCTTCGGCGTGCTGCTCTGGCATTGCCTGGGCGATTTGCCGAAGTACGCCAGCATCGTTCGCGGCGCGTTAATCATCGTGTTCATCGGCGGGCTGGGGCGTGTCGCCTCGGTGTTCCAGTTCGGCTTTCCGCCGTCCGACCTCGGCCGCAACTTCGTGATCCTCGCCACCGCGATCGAGATCGTCGGCATGCCCTTGCTGCTGCTGTGGATGAGGCGCTTGTTGCCGCGTCCGGCCTGAGGGCTTGAGGCGTTTCAAAAAAACTTCGCGAAACAGCGACGGAATCCCCGCGCAGCCCCGTTGAAGGTTCACAGGCCATTGCCAGCCCCATTGCCGGGCTGGGCTTTGGTCGTTCTCTCGTGAACCTTCATGGAGTTGCCCCTGATGCCTCTGCCTTCGCTGCGTCTGCTGGATCGTCGTCGTCCTTCGTCGTACCTGCGGCCGTTGCTGAGCGTGGTGCTCGGCGCCACCCTGGCCGCCTGCGGTGGCGGTGGCAGCAGCGGTGACGATATTGAATTGATCAGCGCCACCAACGTCATCGGCCAGGCCGATTACGTGTCGGGCAGTGCCAACCGCGGCACCAGCGTGTCGGCGCTCGGCCTGGCGCAGCCGCTCGGCGGCATCGCCACCAACGGCACCAACTTCTTCATCGCCGATTACGGCAATCACCGGGTGCTCGGCTACGCCAGCGTGCCCGGCCCGACGACGCCAGCGCTGTTCGTGCTCGGCCAGGATTCCTTCACCGGCAATCTGCCCGGCACCGGGCCGACCCGGCTGGCGCTGCCGGCCAGCGTGTCGCTGGTCGATGGCCGCCTGATCGTCGCCGATGCCGGCAACAATCGGGTGCTGATCTGGAACAGCCTGCCGGTGAGCAACACGGCACCCGACGTGGTCGTCGGCCAGGTCGATCTGAACACCGATGATCCCGGCACGGCGGCCGACAAGCTGTCGTTTCCGGTCGCGGCGACGATCGCCAACAACCGCCTGATCGTGTCCGATCAGAACAACAACCGGGTGCTGATCTGGAACACCGTGCCGACTGCCAACGGCACCCCGGCCGATGTCGTGCTCGGCCAGACCGATTTCACCGGCAGCAGCGCTCGCGACGAGGAAGACGGCCTGACCACGCCGGCCGGCATCTGGAGTGATGGCTTCCGCCTGCTGGTGGCTGACTCCGGCAACAATCGCGTGATGTTGTGGACGCAGCTGCCGCGCGTCAGCGGCACCGACGCCAGCTTCGTAATCGGCCAGAGCGATTTCTCGCGGATCACCGCGGGCGTTGGTCAGGGTGCACTGCGTACGCCGTCCGGTGTTGCCTCCGACGGCACCCGGATCTGGATTGCCGACTCCGGCAACAACCGCGTGCTCGAGTTCGATGCCTTCCCGATCGCCAGCAATGCGCAGGCCACCGACATCTACGGTCAGGATCGCACCAGCTTCACAAACCGCACGCCGAACGACGACGACCAGAACGCCGAAACCGACGATACGCCGAGCGCCCGCACGCTCTCGTCGCCGACCGGCGTCAGCGTCTTCGCCAACACGCTGTACGTGGTCGATCGCAACAACCATCGGGTTCTGGCGTTCCCTGGATAATGCGATCTCCGTATTCGAGGTGGCTGTTGGCGGTGTCCGCAGGCCTGCTGACGGCCTGCGGCGGCGCATCGCTCGATGTCGGCACCGGTACCGGGCCGACCGGGCTGTACATCGCCTATGGCGTGCGCAGCAGCGCGTTCGAGATTCCCGAATGCCTGGCAACGCAGGCGACGGCGGTGCTGCAGTTCGGCGGTGATGAATCGAGCAATGGCGATTTCACCACCCGCGTGGTCTGGCACTCGAACGCGCCGGATGTTCTCTACGTGGCCGACGGTATCCATACCGGACCGGACGGCATCCTGCTGGCGGCGGGCACCCTGGTCGGCCTGAAGCCTGGGCAGGCGCAGCTGTCGGCGACCTTCTCATCGTTCACCGCCACCGCCAGCGTCGAGGTGCGTGCACTGGCCGGCGCTCGTATCGATCCGCAGTTGACCGACATCAGCGAACGTCTGGCCCAGCCGTTTCATCTGCTGCTGCGGCCTACCGTCGAAAGCCCCGAGCAGGATGAAACCAGCTCGGTGGCCTGGTCGTTCGTGCAGCCGACGGCGAGTGCATCCGTCGAGTCGACCACCGGCATCGTCACTGCGAACTCGGCGAGCAGCGAGGCCATCGCGCTGCGGGCCCGGCTGCTCGGCTGTGGCCGCGAATACGATCTGCCGCTGCGGGTATCGACGCCGCGCAATCTGAGAGTCGATTACGAACAGGGCAGCGAGCTGCGCCTGCCGGTGGGCTACAGCGAAGCCTTGACCGTCTATGCCGAGTTCGCGACCGAAGGCAGCGTGCCGCAGAACCTCAGCACCGTCGTCAAGATCGACGATCTGGATGATGATCGTCTGAGCATCACCCCCGGTATCGATTCGCTGTACGTGCAAGCGCTGGAGGCGGCGACCGCCGACACCGGCTTCACCCTGCGGCTGCCGGATGGCAGCCTGAGCATCGCCAGCAAGCGCTGGCAGACCACCGATGCCGAGTTGCTGAGCTTCACCTTGAGCCCGGATACGCTGAACGTGATCTATCCGGCCACCGGCCAGTTCACCGCCGTCGGCCTGTTCGATGACGGCGTCAGCAGGCCGGTGAACCGGAACGTGGTCTGGAGCTCTGAAGACACCTCGGTGGTGTTGGCCACGGGTCTGGTCGACGAGGCCGGCAAGGTCACCGTACCGAATGGCGAAGTGACCACCACGGTCACCGCGACGATCGCTGCAGCCGTCGACGACGCCAGCGAGTTCGCGGTGCTGCGCGGTTATCCGGCCGGGACCAAGTGATGCGCGCCACGATCGTCCTGCTGCTGAGCTTGCTGCTGCTGGGCGGCTGCCAGCGTCACGTCAGCCTGGATTTGTCGTTGTCCGTGCAGGGCAGTCTTGCCGACGGCCGTGTGCTGGTGCAGCCGGTGGCGGTCGAACTGCTCGACCCTTATGGCCGGCTGCACCGGCTGAAACTGCGCGATCCGGAGCAGATCGATCTGTCCGCGCCGAAGGCGCAGAACGCGCCCGTGAACCTGCCGTTGCGCGGACGATTGCAGCCGGGTCACTACGTTGGCCTGCGGCTGGTGTTTGCCGACAGCGCCTGGCTGGAATCTGCGAACGGCTCGCGCCAGCCGCTGAAGGTCGATGCTCGCGGACCGTTCGTGCCGCTCGATGTCCAGCTGTCCGCGCATGACCGGCAGCGGTTGACGGCGCAGATCGATCTGCCGGCCTCGGTGCCGCAGCAGGGCGTGTTTCATCAGCGCCTGAGCTTCCTGCCGGCGCTGAGCGTGTCGTCCGTCGGCAGTCGATGATCCGACGATGGCGAACTATGCCATCGGTTTCGCGGTCTGCACGGAGTGGCCCGAGGGTCGGTCCACAGTCCAGTCCGCACCGATGATGGCTCTGTTATCGCCCCCTGCCTTTGATGATGCAGATCTCGCGGACGTCGTCCTGGCCGGTGCCGGCGATCGTCTGGCGTTCGCGCGCATCGTCGGCCGCAACATCGATGCGCTGATCCGCTTCGCCGAGCGCATGCTCGGCAGCCGCGCCGAAGCCGAAGACGTGGTTCAGGACGTGTTCCTGCGCGCCTGGAAGCAGACCGCCAACTGGCGCAGTGGCGAAGCCCGGTTCTCGACCTGGCTGCACCGGGTGGCGATGAGCCGCTGCATCGACCGCGTCCGGGGCCGCCGCGAGACTTCGCTGGACGATATGTCGCTGCTGGTCTCGTCGGATCCGCCGCCGGATCACGGCCTGCATCAGCAATCCGTGGCACAGCGCGTGCAGCTGGCGCTGGCCGGACTCGCCGAACGACAGCGGGCGGCGGTTATCCTGTGTCACTACGAGGAGATGACCAACATCGAAGCCGCAGCCACATTGGAGATTTCCGTCGATGCGCTGGAATCGCTGCTGGCGCGCGGCCGCCGCGCACTGCGGGCGGCCCTGTTGCCGGAGCGTCAGGCGCTGATCGGAGATCTCACATGAGCGCCTTGATGAGCCTGGAACGATTTGCAGTCATCGTCGACGCCTACGGTGCCGATCCACGCCGCTGGCCGGCCGCCGAGCGCGACGCTGCGCAGGCCTTCGCCGCGGCTGATGCACAAGCCGCCGTGTTGCTCGCCGAAGCGCTGGCGCTCGATGCCGGTCTCGATGCGCTGCCGATCCCCGAACCGGCCAGCGCGGCTCTGCGCCGTGCCGCGATGCCGCTGCCGGTGACGGCCCGCAGCTCACGTTGGCAGGAACTGCTGGCCCTGCTCGGCGGCTGGCGTCTGGCACTGCCGGCGATGGCCGTGTCGCTGATCGTCGGGATCAACGTCGGCTCGCGTGCCAACCTCGGCAGCTGGACTGCGGACGCTGCCACTCGCACTGAAACGGCGAGCGCCTCGGGCAGCAACACGCTGGCCGCGCCCGGCTTTGCCGAATCCCTGATGCTTGATCTGGAGAGCAGTACGCCATGACCCCTGCCCTGAACGGCGAGCCGCCGCGCAAGCGCAGCAACTGGCTGATTGCCTCGGTCGCCCTGAACCTGTTCCTGCTCGGCGGCATAGCCGGCGCCTTGATCCTCGGTCCGCCGCCGGGGCAGTTCGGTGCGCGCGGCTTCCCGCCGGAAGGCTTCGGCCCGGGCCGGATGCTGTCACCCGCCGGCCGCGAACAACTGCACAAGCTGCATCAGGAAGACCGGGAAACGCTGCGGCCGCAGCTCGAGGCGCTGCACGCCGCGCGGCTGGCGATGACCAGCGCCTTTGGCTCCGAGCCTTTCGATCGCGCGGCTTTCGACGTCGCGTTGCGGCAGATGCAGGCGGCGGAGCAAGGCCTGTCCGCGGCGATGAGCGAACGGGTGATCAGGCTGGCGAAAGCGCTGTCGCCCGACGATCGCAAGGCGTTCGCGAAATCGATGAGCCGGCTGCCGATGGGCCCGCCCGGCATGGCCGGTGGCGGACCGCCCGGCATGGGCGGCGGCGAGTTCAGGCCGCGTGGGCCGATGTCGCCTGACGACGCACCGGATATGCCGCCGCCACCACGCGACTGAGGCCCGCGGTCCCTAGGGCCGAACCGCCGTCGCCCGCCTCAGCACATCGATCATGCCGCTGGCCTGATTGGCCGGCGGAATCACGCCGTCGCGGATCAGCACCGCATGCAGCTTCGGCAGGTTCCAGTGCGGTGCCGACGGCATCAGATGATGCTCGAGGTGGTAGTGCTCGTGATGCGGCGCGAACAGCAGCTTCTCGAGCCAGTTCGCCGAAGTGCTGCGCGCGTGCAGCAGCGGATCGGTGGAATCCGGATCGTGCACGGCGGCGTGATCGGCAAGCACGCGGATGCGCATGGTCAGCGGAAAGGGGATGACGAAGGCCAGCACCCAAAGCGCATACAGCCAGCCGTGGCCGAGCGCATACAGCGGCGCCCAGATCGCGAATTGCCAGGCGATCGACACCGCGCCGCCGTTGGCAATGAAGCGCTTGAAGTAGTCAGCGAAGCCTTGCGGCTGCTCGTAGGCCAGCTTCTCGACGATGCCGTTCTGCTGGAACTTCCAGTAGCCCGAACTCATGCCGATGATGCCGATCAGGAACTTGATGCCGCTCTGCCCGGACAGATCGCGCAACAGCTTGCGGCGCAGATTCGCGCGCGACACCGGATAGCGATCGACCATCACCCGATCCGGATCGTCCGGCGTGCCGGCCAGCCGGTGATGGGCCATGTGGTAGGCGCGGTACATCGGCATGTTGTTGAAGTTCGGCAACGCGCACAGGTACTGCCCGATCCAGTCGTTGAGCTTGGCGTTCGCGAATAGCGAGCGGTGCGCGGTCTCGTGGGTGAGGATCGCCAGGCCGACATGGACGCCGCAGAGCATCAGGGTCGAGGCCAGCCAGCTCAGCGGATGCGGCCAGATGATGCTAATGGCGAACGCGGCGATCAGCAGGCCGTAATCCTTGGCGACCGACATCGCGCCGCGCCAGTTCGAGCGCGCCTTGAACTGCTCGCGCAGTGCGGGATCGAGCACATAGCTTCGGGTGGCGGTGTTCATTGCGAAGTCTCGTTGCTGAAGCTGCCGTGGCGGCCGCTGCCAGCGCTGAAGCGCGCGGCACCGGCCAGGGTTTCGCCAGAGCGCAGCGTTGCCAGACCAAAGCCGAACTCTTGCGTCAGCGCATCAGCCTCGCTCAATTCGCTTTGGGCCAATGCGCTGCTGCGATCGCCGCGCATACAGGCTTGCGGAAACGCGGCGATCTGCAAGGCCAGCGCTTCGGCGGCGGCTAGCGCGGTGCCGGTCGGCACGACGCGATTGGCCAGGCCGATCGCCAGCGCTTCATCGGCAGCCACGGCTCGGCCGGTGAGGATCAGATCGAGCGCCCGGCTCTGGCCGATCAGCCGCGGCAGGCGCACGGTGCCGCCATCGATCAGCGGCACCCCGAAGCGCCGGCAGAACACGCCGAACACGGCAGTCTCGGCAGCCACCCGCAGATCGCACCAGATCGCCAGTTCGAGCCCGCCAGCAACGGCATGACCTTCGACAGCGGCGATCACCGGCTTCGACAAGCGCATGCGGGTCGGGCCCATCGGACCGTCACCGTCGGCGATGATTTGATTCGCCCGCGCTGGATCGCCCGAAGCCACTGCCTTCAGATCGGCACCGGCGCAGAAATGGCCGCCGGCGCCGGTGAGGATCGCGACACTCAAGGCATCGTCGGCATCGAAGGCGCGGAAGGCTTCGGCGAGCGCGTCGGCGGTTGGCCGGTCGACGCAGTTGCGCACTTCCGACCGATCGATGGTGACGATCAGCAACGGCGGGCGACGTTCGAGGTGGACGGTGGTTTTCATGTCGTTACAAAATAAATCGTGAAACGACAATATCTGTAATGATTGGCTTCTGCAATCCTTGCCACCGCTCGTCACCCTTTCAGCGATGAAACTCAGCGCCAAGACCTTGATCCTCGACCTGCTGCTGGCGACCGAAGGCGAGCCGCTGTCGGCGCGCGAGGCGATCAGTTCCTGCGCGCTGTTCGGCATCCGCGAGAACAATGTCCGCGTCGTGCTGCTGCGGTTGTCCGCCGAAGGCCTGATCGAAGCGACCGATCGCGGCGTCTACCGGCTTTGCGGCGCGGCCCACGAACTGGCCGACGAAGTGGCGACCTGGCGCACCGCCGAAGCGCGCACCCGGCCATGGAGCGGCGGCTGGCTGGTGGTGCACAGCGGGCCGCTGGCGCGCAGCGATCGCGCGCGGCTCAAAGCCAGGCAGCGGGCGCTGGACATGCTCGGCTTCCGCGAACTCGATCCTGGCCTGTGGCTGCGTCCGGACAATATCGAGGCAGGTGTCGATGCCGTCCGTGCGCGGCTGGTCAAGCTGGGGCTGGAAGCCAGCGCTGGCGTCTTCGTCGCCAGCCAGTTCGATGCTGCGCGCGAGAAGCGCATCGCCAGGTTATGGGACGGCAAGGCGCTGAATACGAGCTACGCAAAGCTGCGACGCGAGCTGGAAAGCTGGATGCAGCGCGCAGCGAAACTCGAACCGGAGGTCGCCGCCCGTGAATCGCTGCTGATGGGCCGTCACGCGATCCGTCAGATCGTGTTCGATCCGCTGCTGCCGGCGCCGATGGTCGATGTCGACGCGCGCCACGCCTTCGTCGAAACCGTGCGCGCCTATGACCGCGCCGGCCAGGCGATCTGGCGGCAAGTGCGTTGCCTGCCGGCGCGCGCCTGAACAACGATCAGGCGCGTGCTGGCAGGCCTGCGGTCACGGGCTCGGCCGGCTCGATGACTGGCGGCAGCAAGCGGTACATCACCGGCGTCACCAGGCGGCCGATCAGGGTCGAGCTGACCAGGCCGCCGATGATCACCCAGGCCAGCGGCGAGTAAAGCCCCGAGCCCTGCAGCGCCAGCGGCAGCAGGCCGCCGATCGCGGTCAGCGATGTCAGCAGGATCGGCAGGAAGCGCACTTCGCCGGCCTGCTCGATCGCGCGGTTGAGTTCCATGCCTTCGCGGCGCAACTGGTTGGTGAAATCGACCAGCAGGATCGAGTTCTTGATCTCGATACCGATCAGGGCGATGAAGCCGATGATCGCCGAGAAGCTCATCGAATAGCCGCTCAGAAACAGCGCCACCAGGCCGCCCATGACGCCGAGCGGAATCACCGTAGCGACGATCAGGGTCGACTTGAAGCTGCCGAATTCGAGCACCAGCACGGCGAGGATGCCGAACACGGTGATGGTGATCGCGGCCCCGAAGCCGGCGAAGCTTTCGGCGCGGCTTTCGGCTTCGCCGGAGACGTCATAGCGATAGCCGGCCGGCCAGGTGTAGGCATCGAGCTTGGCGATCACGGCCTTGGTCAGCGCATCGGTGTTGTAGCCAGTGCCGGAGTAGGCCGACACGGTCACCGACCGGGCGCGGTCATAGCGTTCGATGCCGGCCGGCGATTCGACCAGCTTCAGTTCGGCAAGCTGGGCCAGCGGCACCTGCGTGCCGTTGACGGTGCCGACATGCAGACCATCGAGCGTGTCGAGCCGGCTGCGGCCCTGCATCGGCGCACGCAGCACCACCGGGTAGTTGTCACCGCTGTCGGTACGGAAATCGCCAGCCGGCAGACCGGCTACCGCGAGACGCAGGCTTTGATCGAGATCGATTGGCCGCACGCCAAGCAGACCGGCGCGCTGCGGATCGACGGCCAGTTCCAGATCAAGCCTTGTACGGCGCAGCGGGTTGATGACGTCGCGGGTGCCGGGCACCGAGGCAATGATCGCTTCGACTTCGCCGGCGAGATGACGCAGCTCGGCCAGCGCCGGCCCGACGATACGGATCGCGATCGGGGCGGCGATCGGCGGGCCGTTCTCGAACTCCTTGAGCACGATCTCGGCGCCGGGAATCGCGGCGAACTTGGTTCGTAGCCGATCGTAGATCGCCGTGGTCCGGCGCTCGTCGTAGCGCGTCAGTTCGACGAACACTTCGGCGTAGTTCGCAGCCAGTTCCTTCTGGAACACGTTGTAGTAGATCTGCGGATTACCGCGGCCGAGATTGGCCATGGTCTTGGCGACGTCCGGCTCGGCGCGCAGCTCGGCTTCGACCTGCTTCAGCACTCGGTCGCTGGCGTTCAGGCTGGCGCCGTCGGGCAAGGTGATCTGCACCAGAAACTGCGGCGTGCCGGCTTTCGGGAACAGCGAGAAACCGATAGCCGGCACCAGCGCCAGGCTGACGACGAACAGCAGGCCGGCAGCCAGCGCCGTGCGTTTCGGCGCGGCGAGGGCGCGATGCAGCAGCGGCGCGTAGACGCTGCGGATCAGCTTCAAGGTGGCGCGCAGGAAGGCATTGCCATCTTCGTGCTGATGCACTGGCAGCAGCCGCGAAGCGAGGAACGGAATGATCGTCAGCGACACCAGCAGCGAGGCCAGCACCGTGAACACCACGGCCACCGGTAGCGAGCGGATGAACTTGCCGGCGTTCTCCGGCAGCATCAGCAGCGGCAGGAAGGCGAACAGCAGCGTCGCGGTGCAGCCGATCACCGCCAGCGAAATCTGCTTGGTTGCCTGGATCGCCGCATCACGCCGCGAATAGCCCATGCGCAGGAAGCGGGCGATGTTTTCGGTGACCACGATCGAGTCGTCGACCAAGAGCCCCAATGCCACGACGAAGCCGGCGATCGACAGCTGATTGATCGAGAAGCCGGCGAACTGCAGCGCCGCGACACCAGTGGCCAAGGACAGCGGAATCGAGATCATCACCACGCCGGCCGCGCGCAGGCCGAGCGGCAGCAGGGTGATCGCGACCAGAGCAATTGCAAGGGCGAAATCCAGCGTCAGCCGCGACAGCCGGCGATCGACGTTCTTCGATTGATCGAAGGCGCGTTCGAGCTTCACATCGGCCGGCAAGGTCGGTGCGAACTCGGCAATCACCTGCTCGATCTTTTCCTGGGTGACGAAGATGTTCTGCGCGTCCTTCTGGTTCGCAGTGACCCAGATCGCGCGCTTGCCGTTGTAGCGCGCGGTGTACTCCAGCGATTCGTAATCCCAGTCGACCTTGGCGACATCGCCGACGGTGATCAGCCGGCCCGGGCTGCCGCCGATGACGGTGTTGCGCACTTCATCGAGCGAGCGATAGCTGCCGCTGGTCTGCAGGTTGAAGCGCCGCCCGGCCACTTCGACCGGGCCGCCGGGCAGGTTGGTGTTTTCGCCGGAGACCGCTGAAAGCACATCGGCTGCGCGCAGCTTCAGTTCGGCGAGGCGACGGAAGTCGAGCGCCACTCTCAGCTCGCGTTCGGGATAAGCCCAGGTCTTCGCTTCGCGCACCGCGGCGACGGTTTCCAGCCGGTCTTCGAGTGCTTCGGCGAGATCGGCCAGGCGGCCGTAGCTCGCGGTATCGGAGACCAGCGCGATCTGCACGATGTTGACCAGGCCGGGGTTGATCTTCTTGACCTCCAGCCGGGTCACGCCGGCTGGCAGCTTCGGTCGCAGGCTGGCGATTTCGCGCGTGACTTCGTCGTACTTCTTGGCGACATCGACGTCGCTCTGGAACTCGACCTGAACCACCGACAGTGAATCATCGGCGCTGGCGAACAGATGCTTGACGTCGTCGATCTCGTTCAGCGCGTCCTCGATCGGTTCGGTGACCTGGCGTTCCATTTCCAGCGGATCGGCGCCGGGATAGATGGCGACCACCGAGAACGCCGAGATCGGAAAGTACGGATCTTCAGTGCGCGGAATACTGCGCAGGCTGCTGATGCCGAGTGCGGCCAGCAGGCCGAACATCACCAGCGTGAACGGGAAGTTCTTGACCGAGAACTCGGACAGGCTCATGGCGCCGCGATCTCGTCCGCAGCTACCCGCACGGTTTCGCCATCACGCAGATAAGCCGCGCCATCGGTGATCACCTGGGTGCCGGCCGGCAAGGCTTCGCTGAGCGCTACCTCGGTACCGCTGACGAAAGCGACGCTGCGCTCGGCGGCTTTCACCGTCGACGTTGCCGGATCGAACAGATACAGCCGCGCTTTCGCCTGATCGCCTTCGACCAGCGCTTCGATCGGCAGATAGCTGCGCGTGCTCGCGGTGCTACTCGCCGGCACGATGCGGGCGCGGCCGATCAGGCCGCTGAACGCCGGCAGTTCGGCGCCCGAGGTATCGACCGCCAGTTCGCAGCGATAGGTGCCGGTGCGCGGATCGCTGGCGCGGGCGATTTCCTGCACCTTGGCCGGGAAGCGGCGGCCCGGCAGGGCGTCGAAGCTGACTTCCGCGCCATCGCCGACTTTCACGCGCAGCGCATCGCGATCGGCCAGGCCGACTTCGAGCACGGTGCCGCTGCCGCTGGCCGACAACACCAGCACCGGCGCGCCCGGCTGCACCAGTTCGCGCGGCTCGGCGAGCCGGGCCAGCACGCGGCCATCGCTGGGCG
>NZ_CAISIQ010000170.1 GCF_903885465.1 uncultured Nevskia sp. | reverse complement strand
GAGGTCGGCGGCGATGTCGCTGTCGATCACCACGGCCATGCCTTTGACGGCCTGCGGCATCTGGCGAACCATTTCAGCGAGCTGTATCCGGATCGCGGCGCTATCCGCTATCAGCACCCGCGCACGCGTGATCGGCAACATGCGGCCCTTCAGTTCGAGGGCAGGGCGGGAGCGAGTCATTGATTAGGGAGTAGTACCTGTCCGGCCGCCGCAGTCGATTGCGATGCGTGGCCTATGTTTTGCTTCGACGTGCTGCTAGGTTAGAGACCAAACCCTGCAATATCAACGTTCCGGCTGCGGTAGCCGGGATCGTCCGCCGCCGACTTGTAAAATATTGGAATCAGAATGGCCTTCGATTGGCGAAATTACCGCTGCGATGCCGCCTACGACGAACTGTTTGCCGCCTCGGGAGCACCGCGCCCCGCCGCCCGCAGCCTCGTCGAATACCTGCAAAGCCTATCCCCGCGTGACCTCGCCGATCGGCGTCTGGCAGCGGATCTGGCGATCAAGGTCATGGGCATCACTTTCACGGTGTACTCAGAGGGCAAGAACGTCGATCGAGCCTGGCCCTTCGACATCATTCCCCGGGTGATCCCGAAGAAGGAATGGGAAACGACGGAGAAGGGGCTCAAGCAGCGCGTCGACGCGCTCAACCACTTCATCCAGGACGTCTACGGCAAGCAGCAGATCGTCAAGGACGGCATCTTCCCGGCCGAGATCCTCGCCGAGTCGGTGAACTTCCGGAAGCAGTGCGTCGGCGTGAAGCCCAAGCACGGCATCTGGGCGCATATCTGCGGCTCGGATCTGGTCCGCGATGGCGACGGCACGCTCTACGTGCTCGAAGACAATCTGCGCGTGCCATCCGGCGTCTCCTACATGCTGGAGAACCGCGGCGTCATCAAGCGCATCTGGCCCGAGCTGTTCCAGACCACCAACATCCTGCCGGTCGACGATTACGCCGCCCAGCTCTACGACACCCTGGTAGCGATCAGTCCTCGGCCCGGCGACGCGCCGAACGTGGTGCTGCTGACCCCAGGCATCTACAACTCCGCCTACTTCGAACACGCCTACCTCGCGCAGCAGATGGGCGTGGAACTGGTCGAGGGTTCCGATCTCACCGTCGGCGATGACGACTGCGTCTACATGCGCACCATCGACGGCCCGAAACGAGTCGACGTCATCTATCGCCGCATCGACGATCTGTTCCTCGATCCCGACGTCTTCAATGCCGATTCAATCCTCGGCGCCAAGGGCCTGATGCGGGCCTGGATCGCGGGCAAGGTCGGCCTCGCCAATGCGCCGGGTGCCGGTGTTGCCGACGACAAGGTCGTCTACGCCTACGTGCCGCAGATGATCAAGTATTACCTCGGCGAGGACGCGATCCTGCCGAACGTGCCGAGCTATCTCTGCTTCGACAAGAAGCAGCGCGACTACGTGATCGCCAACCTCGACAAGCTGGTGGTCAAGCCGGCCAATGAATCCGGCGGCTACGGAATGATGATCGGCCCGCGCGTCTCGAAGGAGGAGCACGCCAAGTTCAAGGCGCTGATCGAAGGCAATCCGCGCAACTACATGGCCCAGCCGACCTTGAGCCTGTCGACCGCGCCGACCATCTGCGACGACGAGATCGAACCGCGTCACCTCGATCTCCGGCCGTTCATCCTGAGCCGCGGCGAAAGCACCTATGTGACCACCGGCGGCCTCACCCGCGTGGCGCTGGTCAAGGGCTCGCTGATCGTCAATTCCTCGCAGGGCGGCGGCTCGAAGGACACCTGGATCGTCGATATCGACGATGACGCACCCGGTGTCGTGACCTCGCCTGCCGCTGCCGCACAGGCTCAATCGCAATCGCAGAAGGGGACTCTCTGATGCTGTCCCGTGTTGCAGAAAATCTGTACTGGTTTGGCCGCTACGTGCAGCGCGCCGAGAACACCGCACGCCTGATCAACGTCAACGCCAACCTGATGCTCGACCTGCCGCGGCGCATGCCGCTGGGCTGGGCTCCGCTGATCGAGATCACCGGTGCCGAGGCGGCCTTCAAGGAGTTGTACGACGAAGCGACCGAGGAAAACGTGGTCCGCTTCCTGATGATCGATCCGCGCAATCCGGGTTCGATCGTCAGCTCGCTGAACAATGCCCGCGAGATTCTTCGCGTGTCGCGCGACACCATGCCGCGCGATACCTGGGAACGTCTGAACGACATCTATTTCTACGTTCAGGAGCGCGGCGAATCATCGATCCTGCGCACCGCACGGCAGGCCTTCGTGCAGCAGGTGATCAGCGGCGCGCTACTGGTCTACAGCGTGCTGACCACCAACATGAGCCGCGACGTCGGCTTCCAGTTCCTGCGCATCGGTACCAACATCGAACAGGCGGACATGACCACGCGCATCCTCGATGTGCGCACGCTGCGTCTGAACCAGAACGACGACAAACTCGATCTGACCCCGTTCGAGAACATCGTCTGGATGAGCGTGCTGCGTTCGCTCACCGCTTACCAGATGTATCGCCGCCATCTGCGCACCCGCGTCAACGGCAACGGCGTGGTCCGCTTCCTGCTGCAGAACCGGGATTTCCCGCGCAGCGCAATGTTCTGTCTCGACAACATCGCATCGACCCTGCCGCACCTGCCGAACAGCCGGAGCATCGAGCGCACCATCGACCGCACTCGTGGCCTGGTGCGCGATGCGAACATCGAGGGTTTGATGAAAACCACGATGGGCGTGCCGGACTTGATGGACGAAATCCAGATCGGTCTGAACG
>NZ_CAISIQ010000169.1 GCF_903885465.1 uncultured Nevskia sp. | reverse complement strand
GGTGCTGCTGGCGGCGTTGCCGCTGCTGGCTCCGGGGCTGGCGCCGGCGCTGCTGGCGTCGGCGTCGGGGCGGGAGCTACTGACTGCTTTTTTTTTTCGACAGCCGCTGCCTTGGTGGCAGGCTTCGGCGCGGCCTTGACCACGGCCTTCTTGGCTGCCGCGACCGGCTTCGCAACCGCTTTCTTGGCGGCCGGCTTGGCGACTGGAGCAACTGCCTTCTTCACCGTTGCAATCGTCTTCTTGACGGCGACGGTCGCTTTCTTCACGACGGCAGCCGCTTTCTTGAGCACAGGCGCCGGCGCAGCTTTCTTCTTGACGGCAGCCTTGGTGACAGCTTTCTTGGCCGGTGCGGCCTTCTTCACGGCAGCCTTCTTCGCCGGCGCAGCTTTCACGGCGACCTTCTTCACGGCTTTCTTGACTGCCGGAGCGGATGGCTTGGCAGTCGCTTTCTTGGCGACTTTGGCCGCCGGCTTGGCAACGGCTTTTTTCGCTACGGGCTTCGCCGCAGCTTTACTGACGGGCTTCACGGCTGACTTGCTGACACTGGACTTGCTCGCCGGTTTAGACACGGGCTTGGCTTTTGATGCAGTCTTTTTGGTCGCCACCAGCTTCTCCTGCAGCACTGTCGTGTGGGTAAAATCGGACGAACGCAGCCTTCCGATAGCGCCGCGTTATAGCACCCACCCCAATAGGCGTCAATGAAATCCAAGCCCATGTGGCAGCCTCGTGCGAGCCTCGAAACGCTGCGCCTGCGCGCACTTCTGATGCAGCGCCTGCGCAGCTTTTTCGCCGGGCACGACGTGCTGGAAGTGGAGACGCCGGTGCTGTCCCGTGCCGCTACAGTCGATCCGCAGATCGACAGCTTTTCCAGCCGCCTCCCGGGCGGCGATGAACGCTGGCTGCAGACCTCGCCGGAGTTCGCGATGAAGCGGCTGCTGGCCGCCGGCAGCGGGCCGATCTTTCAGATTGCGCGGGTGTTTCGGGTTGATGAGAGCGGGCGCTTTCACAACCCCGAGTTCACGATGCTGGAATGGTATCGGCCGGGGTTCGATCACCATCGCCTGATTGATGAATGCGAAGCGCTGCTGGCAGCGCTGGGCGGGCCGGCGTCGTGCGCGCGGCTGAGTTATCGCGACGCGTTTGCCCACTACGCCGGGATCGATCCGTTTCTGGCTTCGCTGACCGAGCTTGAAACACGCTGCGCGCAAGCGATCGGGCCGCTGCCTTCCATCGAAGGCGCCGATGCTGAGCCATCCGCAGCCCGGGATTTCCTGCTTGATCTGTTGATGAGCCATGTCGTTGGCCCACAACTGGGACGTGATCGTCCGGAGTTCCTGATCGATTTTCCGGCTTCGCAGGCGGCGCTGGCGAAGGTCCGCCGCGACGTCGAGCCGCCGGTCGCCGAGCGTTTCGAGCTGTTCTGGCAGGGGATCGAGCTGGCGAACGGTTTCCATGAGCTGACCGATGCCGCCGAGCAGCAGCGGCGCTTCGAAGCCGATCAAGCCCGCCGCGCTTCCAGAGGACAGCCGGTGCCGCCATACGACCCGCATCTGATCGCCGCACTCGAACACGGCTTGCCGCCCTGTGCCGGTGTCGCAGTCGGGCTGGATCGGCTGCTGATGTTGCTGCTCGGCCTGCCGCATATCGGCGACGGGCTGGCCTTCGATGATGAACGCGCTTAAGTCCGAACGATGTCCCAGCCGAAGCGCGCAATCAGCACCGTGACCACGACGATGAACAGCACTCTCACGAAGCCGCTGCCTTTGGCGATCGCCAGCCGCGATCCCAGCCACGAGCCGGCAACGTTGAAGATCGCCATCGGAATCGCGTAGGCGTACAGCACGCTGCCATTGGCAACGAAGTAGGCGAGTGCCGCGAAGCTGGTGATCGTGTTCACCGCTTTCGCCGAGGCCGAAGCGGCCAGGAAGCTGAAGCCAAACAGGCCGACGAAGGCGAAGATCAGAAAGCTGCCGGTGCCGGGGCCGAAGAAGCCGTCGTAGAAACCGACGATCGCGCCGATCGCGAGGCCAGTCAGCAGCTGCTGGCGATCATTCAGCCGCGGCGCATGCAGCTTGCCGAAATCCTTCTTCCACAAGGTGTAGGCGAGCACCGCGACCATCATCACCAGGATTAGCGGCTTCAGTTCCGCGTTGCCGATCAGGCTGACGGTGCGAGCGCCAAGAAACGAGGCCAGCGCCGCCACGGCGCCGGCGGGCAGTACCACTTTCCAGCTGATCGGCACGTGGCGCGCGTACTGCAGCGTGGCGCTTGCCGTGCCCCAGATCGCGGCGAATTTATTAGTGCCGAGAATCACTGCCGGCGACAGCTGCGGCAGCAGCACGAACAACGCCGGAATCTGGATCAGCCCGCCGCCGCCGACCACGGAATCGATGAAGCCGGCGAGAAACGCGAAGCCGCAGAGCGCAATCAGCGTCGGCGTCAGCAGCTCCGCGAGTTCAGTCACGCGCGGCGATCAACCCAGAGCAGTTGGTCACAGCAGCTTGCTGACCGCTCCCGGAATCTTGTAACGCTTGTCGGCGAGCAGCTTGTTTAGGATCTGGGTAAGCCAGGCGCGTGAAGCGGTGAAGCTTTTCAGCTTGATATAGCGCGCCTCGCCTTCGCTTTCGATCTCGTAGCGTTCGACGG